>VERF01000120.1 GCA_018882895.1 Candidatus Kapaibacterium sp. | reverse complement strand
CCGACATTCTCAAGGAAGACCAGGCGCAGAACACGTGCATCTTCTCTACGGAGTTTGCACTTCGCATGATGGGTGATGTTCAGGAGTACTTCATCCGCGAGAGTGTGCGGAACTTCTATTCGGTATCCATCTCGGGTTATCACATTGCCGAAGCAGGCGCCAATCCGATCACGCAGCTTGCCTTTACCCTTTCCAACGGATTTACATACGTCGAGTATTATCTCTCTCGGGGGATGAACATCGATGACTTTGCTCCAAACCTTTCGTTCTTCTTCTCTAACGGCGTCGATCCCGAGTATAGCGTGATCGGCCGTGTTGCGCGGCGCATCTGGGCCAAGGCCATGAAGAACGTTTACGGTGGCAATGAACGATCACAGATGTTGAAGTATCACATTCAGACATCCGGACGGTCCCTCCACGCCCAGGAGATCGACTTCAACGACATACGCACGACGTTGCAGGCCCTGTATGCGATCTATGACAACTGCAACTCGTTGCACACCAACGCCTATGATGAGGCCATCACAACGCCGACGGAAGAAAGCGTTCGTCGTGCTGTGGCAATACAGCTGATCATCAACCGCGAGCTGGGTCTGACGAAGAACGAGAATCCTATCCAGGGCTCGTTCATCATCGAGGAGCTCACTGATCTTGTCGAGGAAGCGGTGTACACCGAGTTCCGGCGCATATCAGATCGCGGGGGCGTTCTTGGCGCCATGGAGAATATGTACCAGCGTAACAAGATCCAGGAAGAGTCCCTTTACTACGAAACACTCAAGCATACGGGTCAGTATCCAATCGTTGGCGTCAACACCTTTCTGAGTTCCAAGGGATCGCCGACGATCGTGCCCGATGAAGTGATCCGTTCGACGACCGACGAGAAGGAGCAGCAGATCACAAACGTCAACGCTGTGAAGGTTCGCGGAGGAGACGCTGCTGATACAGCCCTTGACCATCTGCGCAGGACGGCAGTTCAGAATGGGAACATCTTCGAATCTCTGATGGAAGCGGCCAAGGAGTGTTCGCTGGGTCAGATGACCCGGGCCCTGTACGACGTCGGCGGTCAGTACCGCCGCAATATGTAGAGTGACGTGATCGACATCGGCGACATTCAGCTAGCGGCGCAGCGCATAGCCCCCTATGTGCATCGAACCCCGGTGATGACGTCCAGGACGCTCAACGAGATGTTTGGCGCCGAGTTGTTCTTCAAGTGTGAGAACCTGCAGAAGGTTGGTGCGTTCAAGGCACGTGGCGCCGTCAACGCAGTCATGAAGCTCGATGAGCAACAACTTCGTGCCGGCGTGATAACGCATTCAAGCGGCAACCACGCGCAGGCACTTGCCTATGCGGCGGGCCTCAGGGGGATTAGTTGTACGATCGTGATGCCGCACACTGCACCAGCCGTGAAGGTTGCGGCGGTTCGTGGATACGGCGCAGAAATCACCTTCTGTGAGCCCACACAAGAATCCCGAATCCGTACGATGGAGGAGATAGCCCAGCGCACAGGAGCTCACATCATACCTCCGTACGATGATGACAGAATAATGGCCGGACAGGGCACGGTGGGTCTGGAACTCTGCGAGCAGGTAGAGGGGCTTGATCTTGTTATGGCCCCGGTTGGCGGTGGCGGACTCATGGGTGGCTTTGCCACGGCCGTCCGGTCGCTTCAACCCGAGGCTCGGATTGTTGGCGCCGAACCCTCCATTGCTGCTGATGCTCGCGAGTCGCTCCTGACCGGAGTGTTGCAGCCCCCTACCGACAGACTCACCATTGCCGACGGGTTGCGCACCGGTTTGAGTGACCGCACGTTCGAGCAGCTTCGTTCCACGGGTGTGGAAATCGAAACAGCCACCGAGGACAGCATTCGCCGAGGAACGTTGCTGGTGATGTCGCGTCTAAAGCTCGTCATCGAACCAAGCGCCGGCGTCACCATCGGAGTGCTTCTGGAACAGCCCGAACTGGCCAGGGGGCGTCGCATAGGCATTGTGCTCTGCGGCGGCAACGTCGATCTTGGCAGTCTAATCTTTGGGTAATGCAGTCGGATTCCGGCCCGCCGGGCCGTCGATTTTCCGTAGTTTTGTGGTCCTTTGGGCAACTCCGTACCATCCCCGAACAGCACTTATGAGGCCGTGATCGGACTCGAGGTCCACGCGCAGCTCACGACTGCGGCGAAGGCCTTTT
>VERF01000019.1 GCA_018882895.1 Candidatus Kapaibacterium sp. | reverse complement strand
CTTGAGTGCGGCGCAGGGCGGTTTCGATGGCTTGGCGTTCGAGGGTTGCAAGGTCGAGTTGATCGGTAGGTAGGGGGGATGCGGGGGAGGTGGCGCGTGGGCGGATCTCCAGCGGATCTGCTGAGACGGGGGGTGGCATGGGGGAGGGGGCATCGCCGGGCAGGGGGGCGACGTGTTGGACGCTCATCGAGAGCAGGTGGCGGAGGATCGACTTCACCTCTGCTACATCGGTTGAAAGCTGAAGAAGGGCACGGTAGAGTGTCTGTACGTCGAAGTCTTGGGGGCGCTGACTTGGCAAGGGCAGACTCATCAGTGCCGTGGCCGGGGGCTGCTGGTGATCCGGTTCCACGGGAAGGTAGCGAAGTACCATCTCCTCTGTAATGCGAGCCCCTTGCTCGAGGGTTACCATTGTTTCGATGATGTTGCGGAGTTCGCGCACGTTGCCGGGCCATGCCTGACGTTCCAGCAGCTGCAGAGCCTTTGCGTCGATACCGTTGTAGGTGAGGATGTTCTTCTCGGCAGCACGATGCGCAAAGTGCTCCACCAGATGCTCTATGTCTTCGGGATGCTGCCGCAGCGGTGGCAGATGGATGTTCACGCTGTTGAGGCGGAAATACAGGTCCTGCCGGAATCGGCCCTGACGCACCTCGTAGGCAAGGTCGCGATTTGTGGCGGCAACGATGCGGACGTCGACCTTCAGGACGTCGGAGGAACCGAGGCGAGAGTATTCTCCCGACTCAAGAATCCTCAACAACTTTACTTGTGTGGAGATGGGCATCTCGCCGATCTCATCAAGGAAGATGGTGCCGCGATGCGCCGTCTCGAAGAAGCCCTTGCGCTGTTCTACCGAGCCGGTGAAAGCCCCTTTCTCGGCTCCAAAGAGTTCGCTCTCTAGGAGCGTCTCTGGGATGGCCCCGCAGTTGACACTTACGAAGGGGGCTTTCTTGCGGGCGCTCAGGTCGTGCACGGCATGAGCAAATACCTCCTTGCCGGTGCCGGTCTCGCCGGTTACCAGAACGGAGATATCCGTTGGAGCTACCTGCAGAAGGCGAGACATGGCTTGGACCATCGCCGGTGACTCGCCGATGAGGCCAAAGCGAACGGCCAGTTGTCGCAGAAGTTGACGCGAGGGTTGCATAAGAGGTGCTCAGCGCTTGGTCTGCCACTCGGCCCAGCCGCCGGTGTAGATGAAGATTGGGCCGAATCCGAACTGCTTTAGCACGTCGGCCACGTGGTGCGAAAGCTCACATTCGCCGCCGTCGCAATAGATCAGAATGACGCGGTCGCGGGGTGACTGAAGAATGTCGGGAATACGTGATTGAGCCTCGCCACCATAGATGTTCACGGCACCGGGGATGTGTCCTTCGGCAAACTTCTCGGCTCCGCGGGCATCGATCAGATGAAACGGGCCGGCAGACATCAGGCGCACGAAGGCCTCGTAGCCGATCTCGCGCACCATGCCGGGCTCGGCCACGAAGGTGCTCTTGGGACGCTCAGCCGGCTTTTCGGCGGCCGTTGCCGGGGTTTCCGATGGCTTGGGTGACGTTGACGTCGCACTGGTCGCCTGCTCTGTCGGGGCCGTCGGCATGCTCGGCACGGCACCTTGCGCAGCACCAGGAACCGGGGCTGGCGCCAGATAGCGTTCGATCTCGCTCGACGTTGCCTGGGTGCGTTCGTATTCCTTTTTCACCCAGGGAATCTGCTTCGGATTCATGGAGTTGAACACCGCCGCCATGCAGATGGCTGCCAGCACCAGTAAGCCCCCTTCAAAGAGCATGGAGGATGAGGCCTTCGGTGCCGTCGGTGCCTGTGAGTTCATGCGGCCAAGGGGCTGGCCAGCCAACAGATGGAAGTGCAGGTGGAATACCGTCTGACCACCATGGTCGTTGCAGTTGGTCACCACACGATACCCATCTTCAGCCACTCCGTGCTTACGGGCAAGGTCGCGGGCAACAAGGAACACACGGCCCACAAGTTCGGCGTCGGCCTGCTCGAGAGTATCGACGCTTCGTATCACCCGCTTCGGGATGATGAGCAGGTGCAAAGGGGCGCTCGGTGCTATGTCGCGAATGGCAATGATCTCGTCGTCCTCGTACTCGATGGTCGACGGGATCTCACGCGCAATGATGCGTTCGAAGATGGTACGTTCCATGGTCGTTATGTGATCGAGTAAAACTTTTTGAGCGTAGCGTAGGCACTATTGATCTCGCGGGCACGCTGATGGGCACGTGCCTGCTCTTCGGCCGATGAGCTTGCGTGACGATCCGGATGCCAGCGGGCGATCGCTGTCTTGTAAGCCTGCTTGATGGCCGCCGCGTCGGCCGTGACCGGGACGTTGAGCATTGTGTGTGCTCGCACGACATCGGTGGGTAGGTCCGGCGGAGGTGTTGAACGTCGGAACGAAGAATCCGACGTCGCGCTACCCGACGTCGCACCGCGTGCCGGTTCACTGCTGAGCTCCTCAATGATGCGCCGAAGTTCATCGTCCTCCGAGTCGATCATGCGATCCGCCCACGCCTTGCCCGAGCTGCCAGTGCCGGACGACACGGAGGCTCTGACGTAGTTGCGAAGACGGTCAAGCAGTTGTCCCATAACGGCAAATTACAATCGTGCGCCGAGGCTGAAGTAGAGCAGTAGCGGCTCGACCACGATTCGGGTGCTCTGTGGCAGACGGTAGAAGCATTTACCCAGCGAGATGTTGACGGGTCCGATCGGAGAATCGATGCCCAATGTTGCACCGATGCCCTGACGTAGTTGATCGATGCGAATGAACTCGGGGTTCTCCCACACCGCACCAACGTCGTAGCGTACTGAAAAGTACGTGTCGAAGAAGATCTTGAAGGGCATTCGGGCGCGGAAGTCAAAGTTGCCGACGATGATCTGACGTCCACGGATCTGGTCCTCCCGCATCCCGAAGAGCATATCCTGTCCACCCAGCGAAAACAACTCCGCCGACGGTAGCGTTCTGTCTGCAGCTCCGATCATTGCCGACGGGGTGAACGTAAGCCAGCCCAACTCGAAGACGGATGATGCGGCAGCTGAGAGCTTTGTGAACGAGACGTCGTTGGAAAGAGGAAGAACCGATGTCTCGGCGAACAGATCGATCATACGTCCGCGGCTGGCGTAGGCAATTCGATCGCGATCATCCCAGCGAGCAACAGCTCTTACGGTTCCGATCGTTTGAAAGGATGTGCGCTGGGTTGACGCCAGGTCGCGGTATCGGAGTCTTTCATAGCGAAACTCTCCAAGCACCACACCATTCCGCTCAAGCTGACGTCCGGCACTAAGACGCAGGCCATTGCGATCCTCGGAAAACTCCGCTACTCGCAAAAGTGCCGGATCATGAATGGGGCGTCCCTCGCGCACACCATACACCCATACGTTTCGGAAGCTGGTGTACGCCCGCATGGTCGTGGTCCAGAGCGAACCCGCGATGCGAGGGATCTCCAATCCGACGTTCAGCGAGCCAATGCGCTCGCTTATCGAGCCCCTTGCAAAGAGACGCAGACCCGGAATGAAAAAACTCTCCTGCGTCAGCTGAAGAGACCCCTGGGTGTAGCGCTCGTTGTCGACGCGCAGGCCAACGCCGACGGATTGATTACCCTGACTGCGGGCGGAGATCGTGACGAGAGTTCCCCGATCAGACTGGGGCTCGGTGCGCATGTCGACCTCGGTCAGCAGGTCGCTCGCGGTAAGGTTCTGCCAACTGCGTACAAGGCCGTTTAGCGTGAGCGTGTCGCTGCCCCGAAAGGCAAGCTCTCTGTCGACATCACTCGGGCTCACATCCGGATGCAGTCGAAACGCCGTCGACGCCGCTATGCCACGATCGATCTGTATCGAGATGTCCGAACCCTCGGTGTTCATTGACCGAACGAAGGCATGCTCGTAGCCACGGCGGCGCAGGGCACGGAGAACATCCGTACGGATCTCGCGGCGGCAGATCTCCTGCGATGGGTAGGAACGTACGCCGGACATGTCGGACTGGATCAATTCCGCCAGCGCGGTATCGGCATCAACCGTCGTGATGCGGATCGGCGGACACGCATAGGAGCCATTGGTGGCAGAACGTGTGCGCGCCAGGGGGCGAAGTGCGTCAAGCTGCGCTTCTGCAGATCGCATCCCGAAGGCAACCATGGAGTCGACTTCGTCAAAGTCAAATGTCGTGCGGCCACCAAGATCCGGGGTGATCACCACGTCGGCATCGGCAAGCCGCGCCGAGTCGCGCAGCTTCATTGACGACATCAGTGCTTGGTCTGCGATCGACAAAGCGGTGGTGAGTGCTTCAGGTCGTTCCAGGGGGCTGACGGTGTTGACGACGATGATCTTCGTTGCACCGAGCGCGCGAGCCACATCGGTGGGGATGTTGGCCACCAGTCCTCCATCAACCAGGATCGAGTCATCACTCCACCGAACCGGAGAGTACCGCAATGGAAAGGTTGCACTTGCCCGCACGGCCAGAGCCAGATTGCCACGGCTCAGCACTGCGAGTCGCCCGTTGGCCAGGTTCGTTGAGACCACGCGCAAGGGTATGCGCAGCTGATCGAAGTCGACCTCGTGGCCGTACGGACTCTTCCAGAGGATATGCTGCAGCAGAAGCGAGAACCGCGCGCTTCCTCCGATGGCAGTGGGGGGCAGCATTGAGAAGTTGTTGAAGCGCAGCTTCAGCAGATTCTGATCGCTTTCCTGCTTTTGCGACAGAAACATGTACTCGCGCTCCGAGTCGGGCCTGAGCGAGACGATGTCGTCCCAGTCTATATCGCGCATGATACTGTCGATCTCATCGGCCGTGTGCCCGGTCGCATAGAGTGCACCCACCACGCTCCCAAAGGAACAACCCACGATCATGTCAGGGCGAATGCCCTCGCGTTCGAGTACCTTCAGGACGCCGATCTGGGACAGACCGCGCGCGCCCCCTCCGGTGAGGACAAGAGCAATGCGCTCACGCTGGGCCGAGGCCGAGATCGTGATGAGGCAAAGGAGTGCAGATATCGCAATTGCCCGCATGGTGTCAACGCTCAGGTTGTGCCATGTGATGAATCGTATGCTTGCCGCATCGCCAGCCAGAGAGCCTCGAATCGGTCTTCCTGGGCGCAGCGGTCTTGGACGGTCTGAACGGCTATGTCCTTTGTTCCCGTGTGCGTGAACACATCATCGCTGCGTCCGGCCAGCACGGCATCAATGATGACCGTCGCGCACTCGTCGGCCGACATCATGCGTGAAAGCGGCGCCGTGGCCAGACCGCTCTCGCGGGCGATGGTGCGTGAGCGCGGAATCGCCGCACCGTAGAGTGCGCCGATAGAGCCCCCTTCGGTAACATCACCCCATTCGGTGGTGATGCCGGCAGGGCAGACCACCGTGGCGTTGATGTTCGTGCCCACAAGTTCGGTTCGAAGGGCGGCGATGAATCCCACCACGGCGTGCTTGGCAGCTACATAGGCGGCGTTGAAGGGGTGACCATAGCGTCCGGCAACACTCGAGATGGCAACGATGCTTCCCGCGTTGCGGGCACGCATGTGCGGCAGGGCACGGGCGGTGAGCCAAAAGACGGAGTCGACGTTCACTGCGAACATCGATCGCCATTGCTCGGTTGGTGTATCCTCAACACTGTTCATGTTGCCACGTCCGGCGTTGTTTATCAGCACGTCGATGCGACCGTGCGAGGCGATCACCTCACCAATGACGCGGTTGCATTCACTCTCTTGGGAGACATCTGCCACGATGCAGAATGCCCTGCCACCGCGTTGTGTTACCGCATCGGCAACGCTTTGAAGTCGGTCCGCACGGCGGGCCACCAGCACGACAGTGCAGCCACGGGATGCAGCATTTGTGGCAAGGGCGGCGCCAAGTCCGGAGGACGCGCCGGTGATCACGACAACGGAGTTGACGTCGAGGTTCATGGCTCTCTTTTGCTCGAATTGTAAAAAAGTCAAAGAATTCGGAACGTGTGAAAGTCCCGATGCTGCGCAAAGTCCGCGCATGTAACGGATGTGACCTCTGCAAATTGCGGACCCTGGCGCAGGACCATTTCAAACTCTGTCAGCGATTGCACGGTTCCTTGGGCGACGCATTCGACGGAGCCATCTTCAAGATTGGTGACGAAGCCGCGCAGGTCGAGCCTGTGCGCATGGTGGAGAGCGAAGCGGCGGAAGCCAACGCGTTGCACGCGACCTTCGATGATGTAGTGTACGGTTTCCAAAGATGATCCATTGAGACGTTACAGGCGCTTGTCCGTGAGGTTCACGCTAGCCTGTGCCGTTGGTGTGATGAGAATGTCCTGGATGCTGACGTGCGCCGGACGTGTGGCTGCAAAGATCACACAGTCTGCGATATCGCGTCCGCTCAACGGTTGATATCCCTTGTACACCGTCGCTGCTCGGTCGGTATCACCATGAAAGCGCACCTGAGAGAACTCCGTCTCAACCAGTCCCGGGTCGATGTTACAGATGCGCACGCCCGTGCCGTTGACATCGATCTGCAGAGAGTCTGAGAGCATCTTAACGGCGGCCTTGGTTGCCCCATATACATTGCCGCCACGATAGGGCTGGATGCCGGCGATCGATGCGATGTTCACAATCAGCCCCGTAGCTCGATTCACCATGTTCGGCAGGATCGAGCGGGTAACGTACAGAAGCCCCTTGATGTTCGTGTCGATCATCTCCTCCCAGTCCTGGATCTCCCCTTCCTGCAGCGGAACGAGTCCGCGCGAAAGTCCGGCATTGTTCACCAGCACATCCGGCGATTGAAAGGGGGCTGGCAGCGACGCCACTGCAGAGCGCACCTCGGCGAGATGCCGCACGTCCACCGTTGCGGTGTGAACCGTGATGCCGTGGCGGCTTGTGAGCTCTTCGGCCAGCTCCTGAAGTCGATCCTGCCGGCGGGCCCATAGTGACAGATTGGAGCCAAGTTCGGCGAATGCATGGGCGCAGGCCCGGCCAATGCCTGAAGATGCGCCGGTAATGATGACGTGTGAGGGATTCATTGCCGTAAATTTATCAAATGGATACAGCCCCATTGCTAGCTAGTACGCCTCTGACGTTTGTGATGCCTGAATTTGACTCAGCAGTGCTCTCGAATGGCACCCCGGTGTATATCGTACCGTCCACCACCAAGGACATTCTCACCATCACGCTCGCCATGCGCGGGGGATCAAGCCGGGATGCAGTTCGCGGAGAGACCTCCATGACCATGGAGATGCTCAAGCAGGGAACGCAACGCCACAGCACCAAGGACTTCAACGAAGAAGTTGAAAGTCGCGGCTGCTGGATCAGGACCTCCGTCGATCACGATGGGGCATCCATTCAGGCAACCGGTCTGGGCGAGTGGTTCGAAGATCTTGCTGGCCTGATGTCAGATTGCATACTGAGACCACTTCTCGAGCAAGAAGAGCTCGAGAAGCTGCGCGCGCGCATTGTTGCCGACCTAATGATCGACATGGCAGATGTTGATTGGTTGGCGTCGCGTGCGGCCAGTCAGGGGGCTTACGACAAGCATCCGTATGCGCATGCGAGTCTGGGCAGTCCCGCCTCGCTGGCCACGCTGACGGTCGGTGATCTGCATGCGGCACACAACCGGCTGCTGACGGCTCCGCGTTGGATCATTGTTGCCGGTCCGGTCACGCGTGAACGTGCCATGTCGGTGCTTGAGGGGGCTTTCGGTGCGATGCCGGCATCAACTGCCCTTGCCGATATAGCGCCTCCTGTGAAGCGCCAAGGGGTGGGCGTCGTAGCCGGACTTGACGATGCCGTACAGACGTCGTTCCGGATCATCGTTCCGGCCCTCCCTATGGGTCATCCCGACTATGCCGCTGCTCAACTGATAACGAACGTACTTGGCGGATTCACTCTCGCACGGCTGTTTACGATCCTGCGCGAGGAAAAGGGCTACACCTATGGCGCTTATGCAAGCACCCTCGTGCGGTCATTGGATGCGGCAGCGGTCCTGTCTACGAGTGTCGGTAATGACTTTACCGCCGATACCATCGCAACGATCGCCTCTGAGGTGACGCGTTTGGGCTCGGAGAAGATCAGTGACGATGAACTTGACAGTGCGCGCCGGTACATCGTGGGCTCGTTTGCCCGCTCGTGTGAGACGCCGCAGCAGACGGCATGGCTCGTTCACACGCTGCTGACCTATTCGCTGCCGTTCGACTTCTTCGAGCACTACGTTCGACGGATTCAGGAGCTGACGGCTGATGACCTTATCGACGTGCAACGGCGTCTGTACTCAACCGATACATGGGTTGTCGGTGCCTCCGGCGTGCCCGCACTTGTCGAGTCAGCCATCCAACCTTACGTCGACGTGGTTGAACCCTGGAACCGACAGGGATACTGAGGCTCGTGATAACGGTGGCGACCATTCTGATCATTGGCGCGTCGATCGCTCTGATCGCCCGGCGCGTCGATGCTCGACTGGTCCTGATCATTGCCGGTACACTTCTGGCCTCACTGGCAGGAACGCCCACACGCATCCTTGATGTGTTTCAGACCGCCGTCGGACGGGGCGACATCATAGGGCCGATCTGCACGGCGATGGGATACGCATTTGTGCTTCGTCATACCGGATGCGACACACAGATGGTGCGCCTGCTGATCCGTCCGGTGCGCGACCTTTCGTGGGCCCTTGTTCCGGCCGGAGTGATCATCGGCTTCATCACCAACATGGCCATCACCAGTCAGACTGCTGCGGCTGCTGCCGTCGGGCCCATCCTGCTGCCTTTGATGCTGGCGGCCGGATACACCCCCGCCTCCGCAGGCGCCACGCTGCTGATCGGATGCAGCGTTGGTGGGAATCTCTTTAATCCGGGTGAGCCCGACATTGTGGCTGTGAAGGGGGCGACCGGGGTGGGGATTGCGGACGTCATCGCCTCAGCCACGGCGCCGACCCTATTGGCTGCCGCGCTTGCCATCATAGCGCTGATACTGGTCCTGTCCAAACGCGGTCTGTTGCCCACACAGAGCGGCGCTGCTCGGAGTGCCGACGTGCCAATGACCCTGCACGACGTGGTGCGGGCGCTGCTTGCCCCCTTACCAGTGATGTTGCTGCTTGTGCTGCAGCCACGCTGGAACCTCGTTCCGGTACTTCAGCAGATCTGGCCCAACGGAATCGCCGTGAGCGCCATCATGCTGGTCTGTACCGCACTGGTGATGATCTTCACCGCCGGCCGCTCACGGCCGCTGGCAAGCCACGTCAACGAGATCACATTGGAGTTCTTCAAGGGAATGGGCCATGCCTTCACAGCCGTGATTTCGGTGATCATTGCGGCCACGTGCTTCCTTGCCGGACTCGAGAGCGTGGGTGCCATTAGGGCGTTCACGGGTCTGATTGCTTCCAACACTGATCTTGCCGCCGTACTGAGTCCGGTCATCACCTGGCTGCTGGCCATGGTAAGCGGCTCCGGCACTGCCCCCAGCGTGGCCTTCTCGCAGGGAGTGCTGCCGGCCCTTGCCGAGGGAGGACAGCTCACGCTTGCGATCTCACTCGGAGTGGCCGGCGCCATCGGCGCCAGTATCGGCCGCACAATGTCGCCCGTTTCCGCCGTGATGCACTTCACCGGCTCGATCAGCGGCGCTTCGATTCCCGACCTTCTTCGCCTTGTTTGGATCCCGATGGTTAGCGCTCTGCTGGGGACCATCCTTTACGGCCTCGTATTTTCGTAGCCCATGGAATTGATCTACGTCGACTATGCTGCCACCACGCCCCTTGATCGGCGCGTGCTTGATGCCATGATGCCGTATCTGACGGACGTGTACTTCAATGCCACCAGCGCTCATGCAGGGGGCTTGCAGGCCCAGGCAGCCGTGATGAGGTCGCGCATGGAAGTGGCCGGACACATCGGTGCTCGTTTTGATGAGATCGTCTTTACTTCGGGTGCCACCGAGGCGATCAACATGGCCATTACCGGGGTAGCGGCCGCCGCTGGCGAGGCCGGGTCGCCGCGGCGAACCCTCGTGAGCGTTCGCTCCGAGCACGCCGCCGTCCGTGATGCCGTCGAGCGTTGCTCGCATGAGGGCTTCGAGGTGCGCTGGCTCCCCTTGGATGCCGACGGGCGCATCATCATGTCTGAGGCCGAGCGCATGATCGACGATTCAGTGCTGCTGGTATCGGTGATGCTCGTTAACAACGAGACGGGCCTCATCCAGGATATAGCCGCCCTTTCCGAGATGGCACATCGCAACGGCGCACTTTTCATGACCGATGCAACGCAGGCCTACGGTAAGATTCCGATCGACGTCGATGGGATGGGAATTGACCTGATGACGTTCTCCGGACATAAGATCTATGGTCCGAAAGGGATCGGTGCCCTCTACATCCGTCGTGGTCTGGCCGCCAGAATGAAGCCCCTCATGATAGGGGGCGGGCAGGAAAGCGGTCTGCGCAGCGGAACACAGAACGTGCCGGGAATTGTCGGCCTGGCCACCGCAGGCCGAATAGCACTGCAAGAGCGTGAGAATGAGATGGACCGCATCGGTGCATTGCGTGACCGGTTTGAGGGGGCTCTCATGGCCGCCGGGGATGTCATCATCAATTGCCACGCAGCCCACAGGGTGCCAACCATCAGCAGTGTGACGTTTGGAGAGATGCCTGCAGAGCGCATCCTTATGGAACTCGACTGTGTTCTGTGTTCCAAGGGTAGCGCGTGCTCAACATCGAAGCCGAAACCATCGGCCGTGATGGCCGCCATGGGTCGCAATGAAGCCCACGCACACGCCACGCTGCGGTTTTCTTTTGGACGAAATACAACAGACGCCGAGATCGATCGACTTATTCTCCTTGTGACGTCGGCCGCGCGGCAGATGTCAACAATCCACCAATCCTGAAAGCCCCCTACCTCATGTCAGATACCGTCCTGGTTGGAAAGCTCGCCGAGAACATCACCTCCGTCAAGAAGGAGATCGCCAAGGTCATCGTCGGCCAGAACGACGTGGTCGACCAGCTCCTTGTGTCGCTCTTTGCCCGCGGACATTGTCTGCTGGTGGGTGTGCCGGGCCTGGCCAAGACCCTGCTGATCCGCACACTGGCAGAGTCGCTTGACCTGTCGTTTTCCAGGGTGCAGTTCACGCCCGACCTGATGCCGGGCGACATTACGGGCACCGAGGTGATCGAGGACAATCTCTCTACGGGTCAGAAGACGTTTCGATTTGTCAAGGGGCCTGTGTTTGCCAACATGGTGCTGGCCGACGAGATCAACCGTACGCCTCCGAAGACGCAGGCAGCTTTGCTCGAGGCCATGCAGGAACACAGCGTGACGGCCTCAGGCACAACGTACCGGCTCGCCGAACCATTCTTCGTGCTGGCTACGCAGAACCCGATCGAGCAGGAGGGAACATATCCGTTGCCCGAAGCACAGCTTGACCGTTTTATGTTCAACCTGCGTTTGGACTACCCGTCGTACCAGGAAGAGGTCGACGTGGTCCGAACCACCACCGGCGGGGCATCTGCCAAGGTCAACAAAGTCATGGGCGCCGATGAGATCGTCACATACCAGGACCTGGTACGCCGCGTTCCCGTGGCTGACAACGTCATTGAGCACGCCGTCAAACTCGTCCGCGCTACACGGCCGGTCGAGACGACCGTGAAGATGGTAAAGGACTTTATCAGCTACGGTGCAGGCCCACGCGCATCGCAATACCTTGTGCTCGGCGCAAAGAGTCGCGCTGCCCTCAACGGCCGCTTCACCCCTGGCATCGACGACGTCAACGCCGTCGCCCTGAGCGTCCTACGCCACCGGATCGTCACCAACTTCTCCGCCGAGGCAGAAGGCGTGACGACGGATAGGATAGTTGCTGAATTGCTGAAGTACTGAAGTACGGAATTACTGAAGTACTGAAGTACGGAAGTACGGAAGTACGGAAGTACGGGACGCGTCATTCCCGCGAAAGCGGGAATCCATTACAACCCTGACCCATCCTTCTTCCCGCGTTCAACTGCATAGGCACCGATCAGAGTGCCATGCTGAAGGCCCTTTTCGCAATCGGCGCGGAAATGGATGCCGCCATAGATACGCGACTCCGAGGCTTCCTTGGCCCATGCCAGCAGAGAGGCTTGTTCAGTGGGGAAGATCGCAGACAGCACGGTGGCAGCAGCGGCTGAGAATGTTGAGTGTCCGGATGTATATGCCGGGAAATTCGGAATGCCCGTAGAAGTAGTAAGGGAGGCGTTTATCTGGGTAGGGCGTGCGGTCATGTAGTAGTACTTGATATCCCAGCAGCATACTCCGGCATCCATCACGGCTGTATTCATTAGGGCCAGCGTGCGGGCTGTGCGTAACTCGCTATACCGTGCGGCATACGTCAAGTCTGTGGCCTTCCGGTTCCAGTGTCCCGGAGGGGAGTAACTTCCGGCTCCATCGGCCCAATATGAGGCTATGCGCACCATTTCTCGGCTGCGGTTGGAGGAGATATCCAACAACTCCTGAATCTCCTTTTCAAATGCAGCTTCGCCTGGTTTCGGTGGCGGGCCTATGGTGGTGCGCATGGCTACCTTTTCGGCCTGGCCGAAATTCCAGGTTTTCACGTTGCCAAAGAAAGGCAGCATGGGGGGCCGTGGTGGTGTTTCGCGGCTGGTCCAGATCGTAGTGAAGCCGCGACTCTGAGCATCCTGTATCAGGGTTGGAAAGGCAGCCTGGTTGTTTGCACCGCCCATCCCATCCTTCTTCGCATAGTCAATGACCTTCTGTGCAATTGCAATACCAAGTGCCTCACCAGCATCCAGATCGCTTTGTACATTCATGCGTGCCCACCTGCGACTATCCTTGTGCTCCTGTGCTTTGGCTGTCAGCATGGGTACTTCGCCAGGGAAAAGGAATTTCAGTATCTCTCGAGAGGCCGCAGCTACTACTGCATCCTCGGAGGGATACGAGGATAAGCTGCTCTGCGGAAGCAGGGGCCGTAGCGAGGCATCAGCCTGCCACGGGGCTTGGCGGGCATACTTTTTCTTGTAGTGCCATGTGGCTACCAGGGCATCATACTGGGCCACGGAAAGCAGTGCAAATGTTCGCGAGGCATAGGGTGGATTGGCAAAGGGGAAACGGGGCTCCTTCAAAGGATTGGTCGGATCCGGGAACGGATATTTACCTTCCGCGTCGCTCTTGGGCGGTGTATTGTAGGCAGCAATGAGCTCGCGCGCGATCTCATTCCAGCGCATAACGCCGCCGGCGGCCCAGAAACGGGCCGTACTCATCTGGCTTTCATCCGGATTAACGCCTTTGAGCGCGGCAAGCTCAGCTTGAAATGCCTGAGCTGTATCCGGGGCAGGCACGGGTACTTCGTCTGCAGCACCAATGATGTAGGTCTTCCACGTGCCGCCACTTTCGTCAAATGTCGCAGGAGTTTGAGGTGCGGTCTCTGGCCCGTCAATGGTGGTAGAGCAACCTGCGATCAGCAGAAATGCTACGAGAAGAACATGCGGCGTGCTTGCTTTGAGATAGCTTTTCATGGGAGGGTCAGGCAAATGATTGTGATTCGTTTTGACTGTTACATTCTTATGATGTAGCTGAAGCCCAGGTCTATTGCGGTGCCTCTGCCAACGTTCCTGCCGGCCAGTACGTGGGCCACGTTGCCGAAGATGCCGAGGTTCCCAATGTTGTACTTGGCAAAAATCCCTGCCGATGTACTCTGCATTCTTACGGTGGGCGTGGGCATCAGATTGTACCTGATATCATCACCATCGGCGCATGCAAAGCGGTCCAGAAAGATGTCTGCTTGCAGACCCTTCGCATCACGATATCCGATACGCACAGTGGCGTCTATGGCATCAGGCACCGGCACCTGACTGGTGTAGTACAGCTCTCCGTTAAAGAAGTAGGATGTTTCGTCTGTCTTTATGCTACCGCGATTCGTATAGCCAGCCTGTGCAGTAACGTACCATCCTGAGTTGGTGCGGAAGTCGAGTACTCCACGCAACGAGGCCGTGCTGGACCCCATGCCAATTGACAGCGGCAATTGATTTACCACGTAATCACGGGTGGGGGTGCTTACGCCGCCGGTGAGAAAGACACTGTACTTGTCACCGGACGATGTCGTGTAGGAAAAAGGCTTGTACTTGAGCCAAAGACTAACATCCTGCACTCCGCTGTACCCAGTAAGGTAGCTGTCGGAAAAGCCAGTTGTAACGTATGGTAGGGCATAGATGACGTTCAGGTCATCCGTAATGCCATAGGCGCCCATTGCCATGATGCTTTGGGAGCTAAAGGAACCCAGGTTGGCATTGATGCGCTTATTGGCACCCTCCCAGTACTCCGACCATGTCGTAGTGGAATAGGAAAGCACTTGGCACATCACATTTCCACTCATCATCAATCCGTCTGATGGAGTTTGCGCATGGATTCGGTCAAATCCGAGCAGCAACAGCGCAGCCAGCATAAGGAGACAACTTTTGCTCATGCGTTTCCCAGAATTTGGTATCTGATTCACAGCCACATTGGCGTCAGCGATGCCACAGCCCAACGGCATATACCTGCCGGCCAGCACGCCACGATGATGGTTTACCCTTGAAGACATGGCGGCAACCTTATGGCGCAGCAATGTGCACGAGCAATGTTTACGTACATATGTTGCTTAATCTGTGGTTGCCGATAGCTTCGTCATTCCCGCGAAGGCGGGAATCCATCTTTCTGCGTCCCACGTTGTCCCACGGCTGAAGCCGTGGGCTGAGCTGCAGCACGGTGTGTTAGGCGTTGTGCGAAGACTTGTATCAGGCGCTCACGCATGGATCCCCGCTTTCGCGGGGATGACGATGCGTCACTAGTAACTAGTAACTTGCACCATGGGTCTCGTAGCAATTGTCGGCCGACCGAATGTTGGCAAGTCCACGCTGTTTAATCGCATCATTGAGGAGCGGCATGCCATTGTAGAGGGTGAGCCTGGGGTGACGCGCGACAGGCTGTATGCCAAGGCGGATTGGGGTGGAAAGCACTTCCAGATCGTGGATACGGGCGGTATCGTGCCGCAAAGCGAAGATGTTTTTGAGAAGGCCATTCGTGAGCAGGCGATGCTTGCCATAGAGGAGGCCGACGTGATCATCTTCGCAGTAGACGGGCGCGATGGCATAACCCCTGTTGACGAGACGATCGGTGCCATGCTCCGTTCCTCAAAGAAACCGGTGGTGCTTGTGGTGAACAAGTGCGACAATGCTATGGCTGACATGAATGCGTCGGAATTCTATGCGCTGGGACTGGGCGATCCGTTCCCGATCTCTGCTCTGAATGGCCGCAGCACGGGTGATTTCTTGGATGCCGTCATTGAGCACCTTGATCTGGGAAGTGGCGAGGAAGACACACGACTGAAGATCGCCATCGTGGGACGTCCGAACGTGGGCAAGAGTTCGCTCACAAACGCTCTGCTGGGTAAGGAGCGAATGGTCGTTACCCCTGTCGCCGGCACTACGCGAGACGCGATCGACAGTGTGCTTACGTACTATGGAGAGCAGATCGTACTTATCGACACAGCAGGTCTTCGACGTCGCAGCCAGATCAAAGAAAGCGTCGAACTCTACAGCACTATGCGAACATCTCGGGCCATCGATCGATGTGACGTGGCGATCGTTGTGGTCGACGCCGTGCAGGGACTCGAGGCCCAGGACAAACGAATCATCAACGAAGTTGAGCAAGCCCGCAAGGGGATCATCATTGCCCTTAACAAGTGGGATCTGATCGAGAAGGACACAAAGACTGCCGACGAGTTCATGCAAAAGATCCGCGAGGAGCTGCGCACACTCGACTACGTGCCGATCATCACCATCTCGGCAGTAACCAAGCAGCGCATCACGAAGGTCATCGAGATGGCCAAGCAGATTCAGGCACGCCGCTGTGTTCGCATCCCAACGCACGAGCTGAACGAAGAACTCATTGCCATGCTGGAGCGCACGCCCCCTCCAAGCGTCAAGGCACGAGACTTGCGCATCAACTACGTCACCCAGGTTAAGACCGAGCCCCCTCTCTTTGCCTTCTTCCTGAACTTCCCCGAACTGCTACCCGATGCCTACAAGCGATTCATTGAGCGTCAGTTGCGGCAGATCCACGACTTCGAGGGCGTACCAATCAGCTTCGTCTTCCGCAAGAAGTCCAGAGAGTAGGGGCGAGACGCCGTCTCGCCCGCCACCACCGTCTCCCCGGCACAGTCCGCGGCCCATGCGTCAATGCATTGGCAACCCATGGATCCCAGCTTTCGCCTGGATTTGGATCCCGGCTTTCGTCTGGATGACGATCCGTCACTAGTAACTAGTAACTATTATTAGTAACTAGTAACTAGTAACGAGTAACTAGTAACTAGTAACTAGTAACTAGTAACTATTGAGTGCTTCTCTTACCAGCACTGCCAGACCGATGGCAAGCACCACCCAGCCGAAGCCGCTGCGCAGGGTTGAGCCATCGATGCGGTGGGAGAGGATGATGCCGGCCAGGATGCCGAGCGTGGTCAGACCCGTGAACCCGAGCACGAGGGGCCAGTCGTAGGGGGTGCCGGCCCACACGTCGGCAGCCACGCCAACGGCGGAGTTGATGCTGATCAGAACCAGCGATGTGGCTACGGCTCGCTTCATATCGAGGCCAGCCCAGAGCACAAGGGCGGGCGTCATCAAAAAGCCCCCTCCCACACCGAGGATACCGCTGATGGCACCGATTATAAGGCCATAGAGGGCCAGAAATGCCGGACGCTGCGCAGTCTCTGAAGGGGGCGACGAGGCCTGTAGCATACGGATGGCGGCGATCAGGAGGACTGCTCCGAAGCAGATCATCTGAACCGTGGAAGGCACCAGTGGTGCCACGAAGCGCCGCACCAGCAGGATGGAGATGATCGTGGTGCTGCCGAAAGCCAGCACCGATGGCACGTCCACCCGGCGTTGCCGTATGTGCTGCACCGAGGCGATGGCCGAGGCCACGGCGACCATGAAAAGGGCGTAGCCGCTGGCCAGGTGCGGCTCGATGTTCCCGATGTACACCAGCGCCGGCACGGCCACAATGGCGCCGCCGGCGCCGATCAGGCCGAGTGAGATGCCGATGACGAGGGCAATGATCGAGAGCAGGACCATCGTTGCAGAGCTCGGCCTACCAGGCCAGCATGCCGCCGCGCAGGTTCACCGGGTTTGCAAAGCCCGACATTTGCAGGAGCATGCAGGCCTGACCGCTGCGGTTACCGGAGCGGCAGTAGACGATCAGCTCCTTGTCTTTGTAGGCATCGAGTTCGCCCATGCGCATCGGCAGTTCGCCGAGCGGGATGAGCATCGAGTTCGGAATGTTCTTTTCTGCGTGCTCCTCGGGTTGACGCACGTCGAGCAGGATGACGTTTTCGTTTGATGCAAGGCGTGCCTTGAGCGCATCTGGCATGATCTCGTTGATCATTGTGTGATTCCTTCTTCGATGGGGTTGCCGGCAGCCTTCCAGCCACCAAACCCCTGTGGGAAATTGCGGATGTTGGTGAAGCCCTCGCGCTGGAGGTAGCTCGCAGCAATGCTGGAGCGGTCGCCGCCCTGACATGCGATCACCACCGTGCGGTCCTTCGGGATCTCCTGCAGGTGATCCCGCAGATACCCGCCATGGATGTGCCGGGCGCCGGGAATGTGGCCGGACACGTGCTCGGAGAATGCCCGCACGTCGATGACGGCAATGTCCGGAGCATTGTATGCATCAGCCAGCTCGTCGAGGTGTATCTGAGGGAGCTCTACAAGGTCGTGGCCAGCCCCCTGCCAGTCGGTAACGTTGTTGCTGACCCCTGCGATAGCGTCGAGTCCGATCCTCATGAGCTTGCGCGTGATCTCCTCAACATGCTCATCGTGGGCGATGATGACAAAGGGGCGGTCATACGGCACCATCCACCCGGCCCATGTCGAGAAGGACTTGTTGTTCTGGATGTTGATCGACCCCGGCAGGTGGCCCCCTGCAAAGGAAACCTTTGAGCGGGCATCAATGATCATGTCGTGATTCGCAACCGCCGCCGACAGGTCCTCGACCGTGAGCTGCCGGAGCGTCGGCACCTCGGTCAGCAGCGGACGCACAACCTTGTTGAGCTTCTTCATCATGGCGAAGTAGCGAGGGGGCTCTGGCTGACCCGCCAGGAGCTCGTCTACAAATGCCTGTTCGTCTGTATGGCGCAGGGCCCAGTTGACGAGTTTCTCATATCCGACGGTCGACGATGGAATTGCGCCCAGGGCCTTGCCACAGGCCGAGCCGGCGCCGTGCGCGGGGTGAACCTGGATATGGTCCGCCAGCGCCCTGAACTTCTTGAGCGACTCCCACATCTGGCGAGCTCCCACCTCCATCGTCCCACGGTAGCCGGCGGCCTTCTCCAAGAGGTCCGGACGTCCAACGTCGCCCACAAAGACGAAGTCACCCGTGAAGATCATGATCGGCTGATCGGCAATGGCCGGGGTGTCGGTGGCCAGAAAACAAATGTGTTCGGGGGTGTGGCCCGGCGTGTGCATGACCTGCATCTTGATGTTGCCGACCATGAAGACGTCCGCGTCGCGCACCCCAACGTGGTCGAACTCGTATTGCCACTCCGAGCCCCCTTCATCGCTGAGGTACATCGGCGCGCCCGTCAGAGCGGCCAGTTCCCGGGTTCCGCTCAGGAAGTCGGCATGGATGTGCGTTTCGGCCAAATGCGTGATTCGCAGGCCCTCTCGCTTGGCGATCTGCAGGTAGGTGTCCACATCGCGCTTGGCATCAATCACCAGGCATTCGCCGGTCTTCTGGCATCCCACCATGTAGGAAGCATGGGCCAGGCCAGTCTCGTAGATCTGCTGAAAGAACATCCCTCGGCTCCGTCAAAAGTTATGTGGTGAGATGCAAAACTACCCGACTGCCGGGAACTAAATGCTGATCAACAATGGTACAAGTGTGTGCGTAACTTTTTCCGTGTGACAACATGCGGCAAAAGTATCTTCGCGCTGGCGTTAATCTGGGGTAACACGCAATGAATTCACCGAATTACCGCGGTCCGTTTGCGGCCATGGGTGTGTTGTTTTTCATGATCGGGTTCATCACCTGTCTGAACGACATCCTTGTGCCGCACATGAAGAGTGTCTTTGACCTCTCGTACACGCAGGCCGCCCTGGTACAATTCTGCTTCTTCACGGCATACTTCGTGATCGCGTTTCCTTCGTCGAGTCTGATATCTCGACTCGGCTATCAGCGCTCGATCATTGTGGGTCTTGGGGTCTCTGCCCTGGGAACCGCGCTGTTCTATCCGGCCTCTATCCAGCAGTCATATCCGATGTTCCTGCTTGGCCTGTTTACGCTGGCATCAGGGTTCGCACTTCTGCAGACGGCCATGAACCCATACGTGGCCGTGCTTGGCCCGCCGCAGAGCAGTTCAGCACGGCTCGTGCTGTCGCAGGCCTTCAACTCGGTGGGCACAACGATCGCTCCGCAACTTGGCGGGATCCTGATCCTGGGTGCGTCGGTTCTGACGGCCGATCAGATCGCGGCTCTTACCACTGATCAGGTGGCCGCATACAAGAGTCAGCAGGCCTCGGCCGTGCAGATGCCGTATTTGGTGCTGACGGCCATGCTGGCCGTGCTTGCCGTCGTTGTTGCGTTTTTGCGACTCCCGAAGATCGATGACGTCGAGGGTGATGACCAGCGAGCTGTGTCACTGTTTGCGCCGCTCAAGGTTCCACACCTGTTCAAGGGCGTGTGGGCCATCTTCGCCTATGTGGGCGCAGAGGTAGCCATTGGTTCCTTCATGGTGAATTACTTCATGGAGAAGGTTCCCGGTATGACCGAGCAGGCTGCAACCACATACGTCACGTACTACTGGGGCGGCGCGATGGTGGGCCGATTCGTTGGCTCGTACCTTCTGACGCTCATGCGCCCCGGACTTCTGCTTGGCATGATGGCCGTGGTGAATGTGTTGCTCACCGCCGGCACAATTGTAACGTCGGGTCCGACATCGGCAATGATCCTGGTAGGCTGTGGCCTGCTCAACAGCATCATGTTCGCAACCATTTTCACGCTCGCCATCAAGGACCTGGGTGTGATGACCAATCGTGGATCGAGCTGGCTCATTGCGGCTATCCTCGGTGGGGCAGTGGTGCCGCAGGTGCAGGGCATCATAGCCGACAGTATGGGTGGACTGACCCTATCGTATCTCATCCCCGTGGCATGCTACATCTACATCGCATACTACGGGTTCGTTGGTTCGAATGTTCAACAAGACGCGCGGAGTGCGAGCGCATGAGAATATTGCTCCTTCTTACATTCATCGTCGGCCTCTCCCTTGGCGTGCATGCACAGCAGGCAACGCTAAGCGGAACCGTGACCGACCGCGATGGTTCTCCTATTGTGGGAGCCACCATCCGAGTTGCCAACGCGCGGTATGGGGCGTACACCAAGAGCAAGGGTGCCTTCTCCATTACCATGCCATCGGCTGCTGACCTTCGGTTGAATGTTTCCATGGTGGGATACAAGGCCAAAGAGGTCGACGTTAAGGCTGATGAGTTTGACAAGCCCCTTCGTATCACTCTCGAAACAGATCACCTTAAGCTCAAGGAGGCCGTGGTCGTTGGCTACGGCACGAAGCAGCGTGTGGAGCTAACCGGCTCGGTGGCCCAGATCGATTCGCGGGAGATCGCGCAGAACACCTACGGAAACTTCGAGAACGCGATCGTCGGTCGCGCCCCCGGCGTCCAGGTTATCAACTCCAATGGTATGGCCGGAAGCGCCATGACGATTCGGGTGCGCGGCGTGGGCTCGTTGACGGCGTCCGGTGAGCCGTTGTATGTGATCGACGGGATACCCGTGACCCAAGGCGATTTTGGCGGCAAGGATCGGCTGGCCACGCAGACCAATGCGCTGGCATCGATCAATCCCAACGACATTGAATCGATCGAGATCCTCAAGGACGCCGATGCGGCCGCTATCTATGGCTCTCGCGGCTCCAACGGCGTTGTTCTGATCACCACAAAGAAGGGGGCCTCCGGAACCACGCGGTTCAATGTGAGTCTCTTCCGCGGACAGGCCACGGAGACGAATCGCCTTGCGATGCTCAATGGCGATGAGTTTCGGTCGATGTGGTCAGAGGCCAACCGTCAGGATTCCATCGCACTGTCGATCCTTCGCCCAACGGCGCGCTTTACTGCCAAGCCCCTTCCCGGCGGACTTGCGCCGACTCAGTTCGCTAATACTGACTGGCTGGGTTTGACCATGCAGCAGGGTCAGATCACGGACGCGGCGATCACCGCATCGGGCGGAACCAATGCGGTAACGTTCTTTACCAGTCTCGGCTATCGCGATGAGTCGTCGTTTGCCGTTGGCAACACCTTTGAGCGCATCAACGGTCGGGCAAATGTCGACTTCAAGGCCACCGACAAGGTATCCATCGGCATTAGCACGAACCTCAACTATGCGATGAACACTCGCGTTCCGAGTGCATGGGCAGGGGGCATCGGTGCCGCGCAAAGCTCTGCGCTTCCGTACTTCCCGGTGTACAATGCAGACGGAACGTACTTCGAGCCGCAGCGTCCATGGTATGCGATGTACAACCCCGTGGCACAGCTGAACGAGAATACCTTCGAGAACACTGAGACGCGCCTGCTGACCAATCTCTATGCGCAGATCGCTCTGCCGGAGCACTTTGCTTTGCGTCTGCAAGGGGGCTTTGACCTCTTGAACTTCACCGATCGTCGCTACACATCGCAGATCGTGCAGTCCGAGGCAGAGGCAGAGGCCCGAAAGGTTGGCGTCAACAACGTCATCCTCAACGCAACGCTCTCGTACGATAACACCATCATGGATGGGCTGAAGTTGAGCGCCATTCTGGCAACGGAAACGCAGACATCCAACCAACTTGTGACCGGCCTGCGTGGACGCAATTTCCCGAACCCTGCATTTCGCAACCCGACCTCGGCCGTGGTGCGTGATGCCTACTCGTTCGAGACGGCGTTCACCTTCCTCTCGTACATCACACGGTGGAACTTCAACTACCTCGACAAGTACTATGTGAGCCTTACGGGGCGGACGGATGGATCTTCGCGGTTCGGTAGTGAGAACCGTTATGGTTTCTTCCCGTCGATCGGGGCCGGTTGGATCATGTCCAATGAAGACTTCCTGAAGGACGTGGACGCGATCTCGCTTCTGAAGCTTCGGGCAAGTGTAGGTCTTACGGGCAATGCCGATGGGATTGACGACTATCAATGGCAGGGAACATATAAGGCCGGAGCCGACTATGGTGGCACTCCGGGCATCCGCCCTGATCGACTTTCAAACCCACTCCTCGGTTGGGAACAGACACGTCAGATCGACATCACAACCGAAGCAGGATTCTGGAACGGTCGTTTGCAGGCTACGGTGTCGTGGTACCACAAGCTCACCTCGAACGTGCTTCTGAATGTGGCCGTACCTGCATCGACAGGGTTCTCGTCAATTCTCAAGAACGTCGGCTCATTCGAGAACACCGGCGTCGAAGTTGTCTTGAGCGGCTATCCGATCAGCTCCGGCGAGCTGACATGGCGGGTCGACTTCTCAGTAGCGCACAATGCCAACAAGGTTCTCGATAATGCGACCCTTCCGCCCGATGCCATCGGTGGTCCGGGCGAAACCCGCATCCTGGTAGGATACCCAGTCGGCACATTCTTCATCAATCGCTCGGCCGGTGTTCAGTCACGCACGGACTCAGTGGTTGTGCAGCGACGTCGCTCGGGCAACAGCGTCAACTTCATCACCGACAAGAGCGATCCGCGCTGGGGACAGTTCTACGACACCACGGTGGTCGTCGTCGGAGGATCACAGTTGTTCTACAATCTCAACGGTCGCATCACCGATCAATATGATCTGAATGATCGCGTTGCCCTGGGCAATCCATATCCAACGTGGTTTGGTTCATTCACCAACACGATCAACTGGAAGGGATTCGACCTCACGGCAATGATCTACTACCAGTTCGGCAACCAGATCTATGATGATGCCGCAAAGCGTCAAGTGGGCAACCTTGGTTCGAACTTCAATCAAGTAAAGGATCTTACGGAGCGTCGTTGGCAGAACGAAGGTGACGTCACGGATGTACCACGTCTGTCGTTGACGGAGAACTACGACATCAACACTGACCGATTCATCTATGACGGATCGTTCGTTCGACTGCGCCAGCTCACACTCGGCTACACCGTGCCGGGTGACTATCTCGAGATGAGCGGTCTGTCGAGTCTGCGCGTTTACCTGACGGGACAAAACCTGCTCACGTGGACGAATTACCCGGGCTGGGATCCTGAGATCATGCGTGATCAGGACGGTGCCCAAGGCCGCAACCTTGGCGCCGGCGTAACGTATCTCACGCCTCCACAGGCACGGCAGCTTGTCATTGGCATCAACGCGGGGTTCTGATCATGAAGACACCACTTCTACATTCGATGCGATCACTTGTTGTCATGGGGCTTGCAGTCATCACGTTTGGCTGCGATTCAATGCTTGATCAAACGCCGCCCCTTGACATTTCCAATGACGTCGCACTGTCGACCCCGGGAGGCATCGTGGCCGCCATGACCGGTGCTGCTGATCAGTTCTCGTCGGGAGCATTCTACGGCGGCAACACCATGTCGATCGGAGAGCTTTGGTCAAACAACGTCGAGTCAAACGTCGGCGCCGACTTTGGCCGCCTGCAGATCCTGTCCTACAACCTGAACATCTTCAATCCCGAAGGCCGCTCCATGTGGGGCGACGGGTATGGTGTCATCAATCGTGCGAACAACATCCTGCTTGCACTCGAGACGGTTGAGTTTCCGGATGCCCGTCAGAAGGAACTCCTGCGCGGACGTGCTTTGGCTCTGCGCGGTGCGTCGTTGTGGGCACTGTGTATGTACTTCGCTCAGCCGTGGGGGTACACAGCCGACAATTCGCATCCGGGCGTGATCATTCGCACGGAGCCAACTTTGGGTGACCTTGGCACGATCAAGGCTCGTGCTACGCTCAAGGAGTGCTACGACCAGATCATCGCCGACCTCACGGATGCTGCCCAAATCCTGCCGGTCAAGGATGCCCCCTACATGGGATCGCTGGCAGCCAAGGCACTGCTTTCGCGGGTGTATTTCCACATGGGAGATTGGGCCAAGGCCGAGGCGCTGTGCACGGAAGTCATCGATAACGGAGCATTCAAGCTCAACGCGAGTGTTGCTGACGTTGTCACAACCAACAGCACTGCCGAGGCGGTGTTCGAGATCCTCAATACCCCGGTCGACAATGCGGGTTCGATCGTGTGGGACTTCCGTCAGGCAGACAACTCACTACCCAGGTATTGGGCCGGGACGGACTTCGTCAATGCCATCTATACCGATACGACCGACAAGCGACTGGCACTCTATGTGTATCGCAACAACCGACTCTATGTTGCCAAGTGGGATCGGATCGCGATGAACACGCCGGTTGTGCGCCTGGCGGAACTGTATCTGACGCGCGCTGAATGTCGGGCGCAGCAGGGCAATGCTTCGGGAGCACTAGCTGACGTGAACGTGATCCGTCAGCGGGCCGGCCTGAAGGACCTTCCGGGCACAACGGGCGGCAACTCACTGATCAATGCGATCCGCCGTGAGCGCAACCTTGAATTGGCATTTGAGGGCGACATATTCCTTGAGCGGAAACGTCAGCGCCGCAACCTCAAGCAACGACCATGGAACGATGCCTCGCTGATCTTCAAGATCCCGGATATCGAGATGAATGCCAACACGCTCTGCACACAAAACCCATAAGCACACCACGTTCTGTCAATCAACACAATCACACAACCATTTTACACCAAGGAGTCATGATGAAGAATCTTCTTCTCATTGCCGTGTCAGCCTTCCTGCTGGCTACGTCAGTGTTCGCTCAAAAGGTGGTCGAAACCGATCCTGCTCGCCCGCTCGAGACAGGTGGCGTAACGATCACCTACCGTCCTGCTCTTGACGAGAAGGATGGCAAAACGCCAATGGTCGACGTTTCCGAGATCTGGGCCTACACCGGATGCCGAGAAGCGCAGATCGCTCAGGATCCTCAGACCAAGTACTATGAAAAGTATGGCTGGAACGACCTGAAGAACTATCCCGAGATGAAGCTCACCAACAACGGTGACGGGACGTACACGCTGAAGATCGACAACATCAAGGCATTCTATAATGTCCCTGATGACAAGCCGGTGCGGGAAATGCTCTTTGTGTTCCGCAATGTTGACGGAACGATTCAAGGATCTGACCGCCTCATCGTCGTGGATCCTGCCGGCGGCACGGCAACATCGGGTCTGCGTCTGATCAACGGTGTCAGCTCGGCACCGAAGGTCGACGTGATCGCTGCTCAGGCAGACAATCCTCAGATCACAGAGATCGGCTTCCAGCTTGCCTCCGTCTACAAGGACGTGCCTGCAGGCGATGCCGTCCAGATCAAGGCTAAGGCCTCGGGTGCACCTGCTCCGATTTATGCCGATGTGAATCAGAAGCTCGAAAAGAACGGCAAGTACACAGTGCTGATCGGTGTCAACTCTTCTGATGAGTTTACCAGCAAGGTTCTGACCGACGACGTCGAGACCAAGGCCGGAATGACGAAGCTTCGCTTCATCCACTGGTCTGCCGCCACACCGGCCGTAGATGTTCGTGCAGTGCTTCCGACTGGTGATCTTTCACCACCGATCATCTCCAACGCCAAGTATGGCGATGTTGCCAGCATCGAAGTTCCTGCCGGCACGTACAAGCTCGCCGTGTCGGCTGCCGGACAGTCGACGGCATTGATCACCTTCAACCCGATCGATCTTCCCGGTGCGACGAATCTGACGGCAGTTGCATTCGGAAATGCCGATGGGCTGACGAAGGTTCGCGCCTTCATCGACAACGGCAACGGTCGTGATTTCGTCGACCTTCTTCCGCTTGGCCAAGGCTGGGTCATCAAGGCTAACCCCGAAGTACCAAGCAAGAACGAAGGCGTCGAGATCCAGTACAACCCCGAGAACGACGTCAAGGACGGCCAGTTCAAGATGGTGGGCGTTGCTGATGCCTACGTCTACACCGGCGCCCGTGACTATGCAGGGGGCTTTGCGCAAAAGTCCGAGTGGGGTGCCGTTGGAACAACAGAGGCACTGAAGCTCACGAAGAATGCCGACGGAACATTCAAGTGGTCGATCCCAAGTCCGATCTGGCAGTTCTACCCAGGTGTGGAAGAGACAAAGGTTCTGAAGGAGCTCCTCTTCGTGTTCCGCAATGCTGATGGCTCCAAGCAGGGTAGTGATGTGAACTTGAAGGTTGGTGACGGATCGGGGCCAACGGTGATGACCGAGCCAAAGGATGTTACGGCCAGCAAGCCCCTTGCCCTGACCTACTATCCGTGGAACGACAAGAAGGATGGTTCGTTCAAGATGGTCGGTGAGGCCGCCTACGTTTACACCGGCGGTACGACTGAGGACGGCAGCTATCTCGAAAAGGCCGGTTGGGGCTCCGTCGGCACTACTGAGGGCCTGAAGCTGACAATGAACAATGATGGAACGGCCACATGGAATGTTGCCGACCTGAATGCTTTCTACAATGTTCCGGCTGGCAAGAAGCTCAAGGAGATCCTCCTTGTCTTCCGCAATGCCGATGGAACACGTCAAGGTTCAGACGTCAAGATCCCCGTCGATGCGCCAACGTCGGTTGAAGACGAGAAGCTCGCTGCTTCAATCAACGTGTTCCCGAATCCGACGCCGGGCATGGCCCGCATCACGCTGCCTGTCGGCACGTCGGTTCGCGTCTCCGTCATCAACCAAATGGGTCAGGTCCTGTTCACCACCACCGCCACGGGCGAGCTGATGTGGAACGGACGTGACAGTGCCGGCAACGTCGTTGCACCAGGTGCATACATGGTGAACGTCCAGTCGGTGAACGCTTCGGCCGTCGTGCCGATGATGATCATCCGATAAGCCGGAGCATGAAGCAGAATTGATCAAACCAGCCCCCTCGATTATGAGGGGGCTGGTTTTTCTGCACATTGCACCGCACTGATCTGCCATCACCACAACTGCTTTCCTTTGCCATGACCAGCCACCGTTTGATCTCAGGATTTGTTGCTGCCATCGTGCTCTGCTTTGTTGCAAGAGCACAGGTCGTGACGACCACGCCGACGTTTCCGTCGCAGACAGACACGATCACCGTGACCTTTGACGCATCGCAAGGAAACCGCGATCTGCAGGGATTCACGGGTGATATCTATGCGCATACGGGAGTCATCACATTCCTGAGTACATCCGCCACTGATTGGCGCTTCGTCAAAGCACAGTGGACGGAGAACAAACCCGAGTGCAAACTGGCACGCGTAGGAGCGAACCTCTACCGTCTTACAATTCCGAATCCGCGTGCATTCTACGGCGTCACCGGTACCGAGGTGATCCGCCAACTGGCATTCGTCTTCCGCTCTTCCGACGGATCTCGCGTCGGCAGAGCAGAGGATGGAACAGACATCTACGTTGACCTTTACGCACCGGGCACCTACGTGCGAACGCTTGAGCCGACAGCGGCCAACCGCGTGGTCGACTCCGGTCAGGTGGTGCGCATCCGTGCCATCGCCTCCAACAACGTTCCACTGATGCAGATCGCCGCCAACGGCGTGGAGATCGCCCGAGTCAGCAACGACACCATCAGCACAAACTATACGGTGGAGCGAACGACCAAGATCGACGTCATCACGTACAACGAACTTGGCGGTCAGATCCGCGACACCTTCACACTTCGGGTCCGACCGAAGGTTACCTTTAAGCCCCTTCCCAATGGGGCAGGCGATGGAGTCACCGTCATCAACGATTCCACGGCTGTGGTTGTTCTCTTCGCACCGGGCAAGTCCGAGATCTACGTTGTAGGGGAGATGACGGACTGGAAAAGGGCTCCCGAGTACTTCTGCTACCAGACCCCGGATAAGCAGCGGTGGTGGACGCAGATCCCGATCAAGCGCAAGGGGCAGACGCTATGGCAGTGGTCATATGACGATGACCGACGCATGAGTGATCCGTATGCCGAACAACTGTGTGATCCGAGCGACCGATTCATTGAGTCGTGGCGCTTCCCGCAGCTTCCCCAGTATCCTACAGGAAAGACCTCTGGCATCATCAGCGTGATCAACACGCAGATGGGCGAATATGTCTGGAAGAACACGGCCTTTAGCAAGCCGGACGCCCGGCGCCTGCTAGTGTATGAGCTTCTCGTGCGGGACTTCACCGACAAGAGTTCGTTTCAGGCCGTCATTGATTCCCTCGACTACCTTAAGAACCTTGGAGTGACGGCCATTGAGCTCATGCCGATCACCGAGTTTGAGGGGAATGACTCATGGGGCTACAACGTCAGCCATCAGTTCGCCGTTGACAAGTATTACGGCACTAAGAACGATCTCAAGCGCCTCATCGATGAGGCACACGGCAAGGGCATGGCCGTGATCCTCGATATCGTTCTCAATCATCAGTTCGGACAGTCGCCCCTTGTCAACCTCTGGGGTAGTGTTGCCGGACCGACGCCGGAGAATCCGTATTTCAACGTCACGGCCAAGCACCCGTTCAATGTTGGCTATGATATGAACCATGAGAGTGAAGCAACAAAGCAATATGTCGATCGATTCCTGAAGTTCTGGATCACGGAGTTCAAGTTCGACGGCTACCGCTTTGATCTTTCCAAGGGGCTGACGCAGTTCAACAGCGGAAGCGATGCCGGCCTGATGTCACGCTATGATGCCTCACGAATCGCGATCCTGAAGCGCATGATGTCGGCCACACGCTCGGTCGACCCCGGGTTCTACAACATCCTTGAGCACTTTGCCGACAACAACGAGGAGAAGGAACTGTCCGACAACGGCGCCATGCTGTGGGCTAACTCGAACTACGCCGGAAGTCAGGCCGTGATGGCATTCTCCAATCAGGACATCGCCTCGGGCATGAGTGCGCAGCGAAGGGGCTTCCCACGCCACGGACTTATCGGATACGTTGAGAGCCATGACGAGGAGCGTACCATCTACCGAGCCGTAAACTCCGGTAGCAACAATGCCGCGCATAACACCCGCGACACCGCCATTGCCCTGAGGCGCCTTGAGGCACTGATGGTGAAGATGCTCTGCATTCCCGGTCCGAAGATGCTCTGGCAATTCAATGAATTGGGCTATCCGATCTCGATCAACGAGAATGGACGTCTCGGCCGCAAGCCCATGGGCTTCCCGTACCTGCGAGACGCACGCCGCCGCCGCGTGATGCAGGCCGTTGCCGATATGAACGAAGCACGTAAGCGTTATGAGGCGTTTGCTCAACTGTCGTCCACGCTGCAAACCGTAGATCCGATGAAGTCCATCGTTGTCCGAGACGCGTCGTGCGATTACATCTTCCTCGGCAACTTCGACGTGGTATCGCGGACGGTCTCCATTCCGTACACGCGCAAGGGGCGGTGGTACGAATTCGCCACGTCGACCGAGGTCAACATCTATCTCGACAACAACACCGTAACCCTGCTGCCGGGAGAGTATCGCCTGTACTCTACTCAGTCATTCAGGGGGCTGGCCACAAACGTGGATGATGATGTGGACCTGCAGGACCTGAGCGTCTATCCGAACCCGGCCGATGATGTTGTGACGATCGGCATTCCCGGCGGTACGATGCAGATCGAGATTCTCGACGTGCTCGGTTCCGTGGTTCGACGCGTTGATGCTTCCATTGCAGGATCCACGGTGAACATTCCGGTTGATGATCTCTCCGCCGGGTCATACAGCGTCGTCATCAGTGGCGACGCGTCGACCTCAATCAAGCCACTACTCATACGCAGGTAACCATGCGCATGCTTCAACTGATTCTACTGCTCGTCCTTGCCTTTCCATCCGCAGCCCAACGGCTAAGCGTCGACCGATTGGGAGAGGCCACCAACGTCCGGTCGTTTGATCGAGGCGTGGAGATCACTGCTACCAATGGCCGAATGCTGGTTGAGATCATCACACCGGCGATCGTCAAGATCCACGTCACCAAGGCAGGCACGTTCGACACACTCTCGTATGCTGTTGTAGGTCGCGCGCAATCCATACGTCCGGCCATCAAGGTCAATGATGACGTGATCGCAATCTCAACAGATTCCTTGCAGGTGTATGTGGACCGCAAGCCCCTTACCGTGCGTGTCTTCGATCATAAGGCGGGCGTACTCGTCGAGGACGATCCGGCTTTCGGTGTGACGTGGGCCGGCTCTCATGTGACCAATTACAAGGTGATGCGCGACGACGAGCGTTTCATCGGCCTTGGCGAAAAGACCGGACCGCTCGACAGACGAGGCAACGGCTATACGCACTGGAACACGGACTTCTTTGGATATCCATCCGGAGCGGACCCGATTTATATGTCGACGCCGTTCTATATCGGCCTGCATTCGGGGTCGAACATGTACGGATTGTTTCTCGACAACTCATCACGCACACGCTTCAACTTCGGCGCTTCCAACAATCGCTTCTCCTCCTTCGGCGTTGAGGACGGAGACCTGCGCTACTACGTCATCGCAGGCAGTTCCATACCGAGTATCATCTCATCGTACTCGTACCTCACCGGCACAACTCCCATGCCGCCGCTCTGGTCGCTGGGATTTCAGCAGTGCCGCTATTCCTACTACCCCGATGCTCAAGTGCTGAACGTGGCTCGCACCTTCCGCGAGCGTGGCATTCCGGCTGACGTGATCTATCTGGACATTCACTACATGAAGGACTACAAGCTCTTCACGTGGGACTCTACGCGCTTTCCGGATCCCAAGGGGCTTATCAAGAATCTTGCCGACCTCAAGTTCAAGATGACGGTCATCGTCGATCCGGGTATCAAGGTCGAAGACGGTTACAAACAGTACGATGACGGTGTTGCGAAGGACATGTTCCTGAAGTACTCCGACGGTACGCTCTATCAGGGTCAGGTCTGGCCCGGCTGGTGTCATTTCACGGACTTCACGCTCCCCAAGGCACGCTCGTGGTGGGGAGAGCAGTTCAAGGGGCTTGTCTCTGACGGCGTACGGGGCTTCTGGAACGACATGAACGAGATCGCCACATGGGGTCAGTTCATGCCCGACAACATTCTCTTTGGCTTTGAGGGAACGGGTCCGGCCTCGCATCTGCTTGGTCGCAACGTGTACGGCATGCAGATGGCACGCGCCACGTACGAGGGAACGCGTGCACTGCTCAAGAACGAACGTCCGTTCATTCTCACTCGGTCCGGCTACAGCGGCATTCAGCGCTATAGTGCCGTGTGGACCGGTGACAATCAGTCGAACGATGATCACATGATGGCTGGCGTTCGCCTGCTCAATAGCATGGGCCTGACGGGTGTTCCCTACGTGGGCATGGACGTAGGAGGTTTCACCGGCAATCCTTCAAAGGAGCTGTTTGCTCGGTGGACGTCGATCAGCGCATTTACACCGTTCTTTCGTGCCCACGTGGCCATCGACAACAAGAGTCAGGAACCATGGTCCTTCGGCGAACGCGTCGAGCAGATCTGTCGCAACTACATCTCCATGCGTTACCGCATCATGCCAACGATCTATTCGGCGTTTCACGAATCAAGCAAGACCGGTATGCCCGTCATGCGGCCCATCGTGATCGACAATCCGTTCGACAAGAACGTGTACGACTGGCAGTATCTGCATCAGTTCACGCTCGGGGCCGACCTTATGGTGTGCCCAACGCCGAGCCATGAGCGTTTCACGCGGGTGTACTTTCCGGCAGGGGGCTCGTGGTACTCGATCCATGACGACGCAGCATTTGTCGGCGGCAGCAGTGTGATCGTTGACTCGCCGATCGAGCGCCTTCCGCTTTTCGTTCGCGATGGAGGCATCATCGTAGCGCAGTCGCTCGTGCAGTCGCTGCAGGAGAAGCCTACCGACACACTCATTGTGCATCTCTGGCCCGGCACGTCGAAGCGCACGCTCACATGGTACACGGATGATGGGGTGACCTTCGATCACGAGAAGGGAGTCTCGTCGATCCGCACACTTACTCATGACGCTGCGCAGCGAAGGTTGGTAGTCGGTGCGGCAAGCGGGTCATATAAGCCCCATTTCAAGCACATGCGAGTTGTGCTCCATGCCGCGAGCGGCAGCGCCACCTCGGCGCGAGCGAACGGCAAAGAGGTTGCCATTGAATCTCAGCAGCACGCGTTCCTTGGCGGCATTCAGAAGTTCGATCCACTGGGCGGCCCGTCAGACAATGCAGGCCTGGCGGTCCGTGTCTTCACGGTGCCTATGGGTTCAGACGAGATGACCCTTTCGTGGCAGTGATGCCCGACTGACCGTCGGCGGACGATTTCACGGTCTTCACATACGGCAAATGCCCGGTTGCCTACCGAGCATTGAAGCAGACATGACAAGGCTCTACGTTGCGCGCAGCAGCAAGGAGGATTGTTATGCATATAGATCGTAGTGAGCTGTATCGTCTGCTTACACGTCGCTTTAACTATGTCGATTCCGACGATGTGGTAGACGCCGTCCAGACGGCGATCGCCACCACATGGGAAGTGGCTATTCTGCGAGAGCCCCCTCGCAATGCCCAGGCATACTCGACGGTGGTGGCCTACCGTGCCATGTGCCGGATGATCGAGTACCGGCGTCGGTTCTACCGATCTCGAAACGATATGCGCTTCGGCACGCCGGAACCTGATTATGTGGACGGTCCGCTGCTGACGTACGATGATTCCGAGACCATCTATGATGCCCATGCCGTGCTTGAGTGCTTAGCACCCAATCACGCCGAGATTCTGCGTCAGCACTACCTCGAGGGCAAACCGCTCGAAGAGCTAGCTCGCTGCGCAGGCGTCACCGCTGAGTGCATGCGTAAACGCCATGAGCGAGCGCTCAAGCATGCTCGGAAGATGTTTGTGACGAGCCAAGAGTAAAGCCGGACCCAAAACCTGATCATATTCTGCTAACGAGACGTTCTATTTGCCGCCGACTCTTCGTGCGGATCTTTTTCAGATCGGGAAGTCGCATTGTCTGGACCGACCAGCGGGAACCTATGCGAGAAGTGTTCTGCCGCGACTGCTGATCGTTCCTGAAAGGGCATATGTGGAGGGGCTCCTGGGCGTCTATGAGCTCAATCGCATCGAGATACTGCGTGATGTCTATGTCTGGGCCTATGCCATGTCCTGCCGCCGTTACATGGCACTGAAACAGGTGGACGTCGACCCCGATCCGACATGGATGCGATACGATACGGAGATCAATTCCATGGTGTGCCATGTGATAAGGGGCCAGCATCTTCCTACACAAGAGACACTTCGGAAACTTGCTAAGGAGCAGATCTCCACGAGAACAACGCCGTAAGCTATGGCCTCGAGGTGGAGGAGTATCGGCGCTACGCCGTCAGGATATCACCGCACAACCGTGAACAGTGTTGAGACGACGTCTGCACCGACAAGTGCATGGACCACGTAAGCGCCAGCCGGAAGGTTCGTTGTTGCGGCTGAGTACTGGCCATCAACGCCGGGCACATGTTGGACAACACTGCCGTCAACAGAGGTGATCGTTACGTGTTCGGGTAGGCGCAGGGGGCTTTCTCCGCATGAGATCGTGATCATGCAACGGTCAAGGGCCGGATTGGGCGAGACTGTCACACCGGTACGAGGTGCCCGGTCGGCACTGATGCTGCTTGCGATCGACTCTCGACGATGAAGCCCATGCGAACCGGCAACCCAAAGGTATCCGTCGGCATCCAGGGCACAGCCACCGAACGAAGCGTCGGTAGGAAGCGATTGGACCTTGACAAATGGATCGCCGATGCCCGGTGCGACGTAGATGGCCGACGGCGTGCTAATGGCCATGATGCCGGACGGAGAGAAGCTGATTGACCATTGATGATCTATCGCCGGACGTCGCAGGTTGTCATCTGCTTCATCAGTGAAAAGTCTGGTCCACGTCTGCCCCATATCCGTGCTACGGTAAACGCGTGCCGAGCCATACCGTGGTTGAATACTTCCAAGGGAGCCATTGTCCTCGTCGAGTATCATTGAGGCGGCCCAGCAATAGGCTGCACCATCCGGCCCAATAGTGAGGGTCTCAACCCACTGTTCTTTGAGGGGTAGCTCGACGTAGTTCCAGTCACGTCCCCCGTTTGTTGTCAACACGATGCCACCGCGGCGATACGTAAATCGTTGTTCTGACGATGATCCGATTCCATAGCCCCTTGCCGCAGCAATGATCGTGTCGGCACCAAGCGCTACGATCGATGATATCGTAACGGCAGAGTCGCGAAAACGGTCGGGGAACGGGATACTGTCCCACGTCGCACCATTGAGGCGGATGATCGCAGAACCGGCGAGAATCTGACGGTTAAGTCCATCGGTAGCGCCGCACGTCAGTCGCGCATTCGATCGTAGGATGTCAATGCTAGGCAGACGGAAGTTCTGCCCACTCTTCGAGTTACGCGATGGGTAGAGACTTGGATACACGAAGCTGGTATCGTCAACAACTTGTATGGATGCCCGATTCAGGACCACCGAGCCAGCTTTCGTATCCGTGCGGCTTGGAAACGAACCTGGATACAGAAAGGGGAGGCGTTGAATTTGATCGAGTACAAGTACCTCTCCTACATCTGTTACGGTAAGGGGCGTCGCCCCCAATGCTACGACCTGACGCAAGTGAGGCGCGAGGTCTTGAACATCGCGAAGACTTTTACTGCCCGGCGAAAACCGCAACGCCGGTCGACTGATCCCGGTCGACCAGTCAGTGAAGTATGGTCCGCTGCTAACGTAGCCCCGCTCGTTCATATCGACGGGCTGATATCGAAGCCCTTGCTTGACCTGCGTACGCCCGGTTGCCAGAGAGATGTCGACTGTCGTGTACGTACGTGCTGCGGTTGTGCGGACTTCATAGACAGCGCGCAGGATATCCTCTCCACGGGGTCGTGTGCTGAGGACAGATGCGAGCTTTCCGGGAATCACCACATCGTGAAGTTGACGCAGTCTGACTGAATCACCATCGAACTCAATGGCTCTTCCGGAGTCTATGACAAACAGGGTGCGCGCCGACGAAACAGTTGCGAGCCAGCTGCCTCGTAGGTACACCTGAGTCTTGGGATTAATGAGATTCCCGCTTGGTGTTGCCAGACGTGGCACCGTTTCCCACGGTGCCGACGATGAACGCCGGATAACGAGATCAGTCTCATCACCACTAATACAACGTATGCCCATGGCCGCCCCTGAAGGTAACACGCTGATGTGGCATATATCCGTGGTGATGTCGGTCGTTGGCGTGTAGGTTCGGCTGGCCGTGTCAACAAAGAACCACTGGCTTGCCTCCTTCTTGTGCACATAGACTCCCTTGCCGTTGATCAGAGAGACTGCTCCTGAGGAACCAAGTTGAGGTTCGTTGGTCATGGTGTACCATGTTGCACCGGCATCAAACGTGTAGGAGTTGCGCAGTCGCATGGTTGTGTTGCCAAGCACGCTAATGTCCCCCGCAGAGAAACCAACCGAGAATGCTGCATCATCGAAGGTTGCCTTCTCATAGCCGTAATCACCGTCCGGGCGTCGGCTGAATCGAAACCCTGCTGATCGAGTCTGATCAAGGCTGCTCCCTGCTACGATGAATGGTCCACTTGGAAAGACAAAAAGCCGAGGTCTGTCCTCAATGAGTACGAACTCCGATGCATTCATGACATCACGGCCGGCCGATACGCCATTGCCAGAGTACACATTGTCCTTTGCGACAACGATCACCGAGTCGGAAGCTCCAGTCAGCACAGCATGCTGCACACCGAGGTTGCGAATGGGGTTGATGATCCATGACCAGTCTTGGGCGCTAGCGGTAATTGATGCTAGGCATATAATCATGCAAACTTGACTGAGATTAATCACAGCATACCTCGCTGATACCCTTGAAAAAATCTGCTCCTCAGTTTGAGATCGTCAACAGCTACCATATACCCACATGATGTTTCGTTGAACCAGAAATGAAGATGATCTATGTCTTGGATGCGCAATCAATGACCGCTTTGCAGTGGAAGAGTAACCCAAAATGGAGCTCTGCTGTTACTAGAATGCTCCCCACACGTTATAATGGACATGGCTCCCATCTACATAGCAGGAGCCTCGTTGTCGGTAGCGTCAAAATCATGTTGCCATTGCCAACGAATCCCAAGCAGTCTCGATCTGAAGGCATGCAGTCAGACCGCCTATCTCTGCAGATCCTTGATCTTGGCAAGATCGTGCGATAAGTCTACAAGGTTGCGCATAACGCCTTGTGACATGCCGAAGTAAACGTCATCGAATCGGCGGAGTGTTTCGTCATCAGCTGCCGGCATGAGCTTGGCCATCAGTTCGCGAAGGGTGTTGAGCTGACGTGCGAATTCGTCTTCAAGCTGGCGGTATCCTTCCTGACCCTGCTGCACACGGCGTAGTGTGCCGTAGACCTTCCAGGTGGCAGCACCGGTGCGTGTGATGTCGTTGAAGAGTTCCGCATCGTCGGACCTCATTGCCAGCTCCAAGATGATGGCAACATCGTTGCGTTTGCGCAAGCCCCCTTCCACAGAATCGTTAAGGAAGTTTATGACGGCTTCCGTCTCGGGTGAGAGGTCCATGATCAGTATTGCACGGTGGCGAGGATGGAGCGAAAGACGCGCTCCTGTTCCAATGGATCAGGCACGTCCTTGCCGGTGACGGTAAGGGGCACAAGGGCGATCTCGTAGCTGTTGCCGAGCGAAGACACGCACACGGCGCAGCGCGTGCGAAGACTTCCGCCGTTGGTGCTGAAATCGAAGGCTGCAAAGCGGCGTGCGCCAAGCTGAGCTATGCGGTAGGAGCCAACGAGTTTGGCAAGTCCACCGGTCTTGCGGAGGTGCTTCTGAAAGGTTGCCCGAGCCAGACCCAGCAGTCCGTCAGATTCCATGGACTCCTTGGATGACTCTGCCCCGGGGATGGCCGAGACGACCATTGATAACGTGTACTCGGGGTTGACCGCGACGGAGATGATCTCCGCGGAGGCCTCGTTCTTTGTGTCGAGAAACACCCACGTCTTCGGCAACAATGCGATCAAGTCGCCGGCGCGCGTGCGCACCAGCTCGTCGCTCATCGGAATCTCAGGTTGCGGGCTGAGGGCAACGTTCTGTACGTCAACCTTTTCGTCAGGTGCCTTTACAAACAGGCACGACGGAAGAAGGATGACGCTGACAAGCAGCAGAAGTAGAGCACGTCTCACTTCTTCTCCCCTGCACGGATCGCCACGGCAAGATCGTTCTCGCGAGGCACGAGCGGACAAGAGTACCGATCGTTGTAGGCGCAGTAGGGATTATAGGCTTCGTTGAAGTCGATCACGTAACGGTCTGCATCAATCTTCGGGATGTCAAGGTAACGTCCGGCATAGTAGGTGTCGTGACCCGTGGTCCGATCGGTGAATGGCACAAAGAATGACGTGCCCTCGCTTCCAATGAACGTGTATGCCGCCAGTTTGTGCTTTGCACCCCGCAGCTCAAACTGAAACTCTCCGGCGCGGATCGCCTGCCGAGGCTCGCTGGTGGACGTCTGCATCGTTATCGTGTCAGGCCGCGCGCTTGCCACGAACGCTGCTTCCACAACATAGTCCGGATCGGGATCGAAGTACTTCAGTCCAGTGAACGAAGCCCGCTTGTCCTCAGGCAAGGGGCTTGTAGAACTTGCGCTGAACGCCTCGTCCTTTGCCTTCCGTAGTTCGATGATCTCCTGCTCATTGAATTCGTTCACAGAGCCCCCTTCATCTTCTTCGCAGGAGATGAGAAACAGTGCGGCAACGATTGATAGGCACAAAGCAAACACGCGCATCGTCAGCCCTTTCGCTCGTCTTCAGGGAAGTTCTTCCACATCATC
>VERF01000076.1 GCA_018882895.1 Candidatus Kapaibacterium sp. | reverse complement strand
CCGCATCCATTGAAGGTACAACGCAGTTCGACGCCGGTGTTCTGCCTCGCGCCCCGTCTGGCGGCGTGAGCCTGTATGGGCGTGACAGTGTAGGGGGCGGCCCGTTTGTTCGGTTGAACGCCGCCTACGACTCGGCCACGCGTCGGTTCACGCTTGCGCGCGTGATGCGCGGCGAGATCATCGCAGCCGTTGATTCCTTGCCGGCGCCGTCGCGCCTCGGTAACACTGAGCCGACGGTGCGGGTCTCGCCAGATGCAGCCGAGGTGGTGCTGTCGATGCCAGCCGCCGATGTTCACGCCGAGGTCAGCTATTGGCCGCTCGATGCGCCGGATTCCGTCACCCGCAGGGTACTGCGACAGCGGACCGACGCAACAGCTGCACTTATGGCAAACGACCTTCTTCCCGAGCGCACCTATGCGTGGTCTGCCCGATTGGTCGGAAGTACCGGTGCCGGTGCCGATTCTCTCTCATGGCACACACGCACCCTTCGCAGAGAAGAGGCCTTGCCAGGTGAGCTTGAACCTGAGGCTGACGTGTTCATCCAAGCAGACAGCATTCGGCTTTCGTGGAAGGCGCCGCGCCCCTTCGGAAAGATCCTTGTGCAGGTGACACCTTCGGTCAGGGGGCCCATCAACGGTGTTGATTTTACGCAGGTGCGACTCGACACTGTCGATGCCGCAATTGAGGGGTATGACTATGGTCCGCTCGAGCAGGGGATGACCTACTTCTGGCGAGTACTCTATCTCGACACGGCGAGTTCCGGTCCATGGTCGCCACTGATGGGCTTTGCAACGCCCCCTTCAGATGGTCAGGCGCTCATGCCCATGGAGCCTATCAACGGGCGAACAATTACGGAGTCCCCGGTTAGGCTAACTTTCACAACATCGCCCGACATCGATGACTATGAAGTGCAGCTTAGCTGGCTAATAGGCGGGCGAGTGATCACCGCGCCGATCTCGGTGCCGGTTGCCAATCCGAGTGAGGTCCTTTTCGATGACCTCACCGATGGCACTACGTATTTCTGGAGGGTGATAGGCAAGGGGTCCGATTTAGACACAGGGCATGTGGCGATGTTCCGGGCTCGGCGTACGTCATCGGCTGCGGGAGAGCAGGCACAAGACATTCGAGTGATCTGTAATGGCCGCGACGTTCAAGTTCATTCGTCGGTGCCGATCAGAAGTATCATTGCTGTAGATCTGCTCGGGCGCATGACGCCGTTCGACATCGATCAAGGTTTTCGGGATGTGACGCTCTCCATACCCGATCACCATGGAGCATGGTCATTCATCGTGGTCACCGACAACTATGGCAACCGCTCGGCATATCCAACACTGTGTAAGTAGTCCGAAGATCCCGTGATCAATTGAACAGGTGAACGCGAAGTGCATCGCGGTCCACTCGGTAGAGCACGCCTTCGGCCGTTGCCAGGATAAGGTGTTTGCCGATTACGCTGACGGCCCGCGTTGTCATCATTTCTTCCGACAGGTAGCAGCGCCATGATCTGCCGCCGTCGATGCTCATTGAGAGTGAGGGATAGCCGCAGCCGTAAAGAACTCCATCGCAGGACACGGCGGCGCTGATGAAGGGGCGGAACTCAAATGTGGTTGGCAGTTCGATCTGTCTCAGCTCGCCAGATCGCGACAGCCTGAGCACACCAGAACTCGTCACGATCAGGTCGGCCGAATCGACTCGTGCCACCTGTTTGACATTGAACTTCTTCAGCCCGTCGTGTACATGCGTCCATGTGCGCCCCGTGTCAAGAGATCGCTGAAGTCCGGTCATTGTGAGCAGATAAAGCGTATCGCCATAATGCTGCAGGCGGTTGATCTCTGATGGAGCGGCCGGGTGCGAGATCTTTGTCCACGAGCGCCCACTATCGTTGCTGAGATGGATTGAACCGTCATGACATCCAGTGACCAGGCTCGTACCCATACCGGTGGCAGCCAATGTGATACAATGGCTGTGCATTTCGGATGTAAGTGTGACATTGCCGTTGCAAGACGGTAGCAGCACCGGCCCACGTTGCGAAGAGCTGATAAGCAATCCGGAACCAAAGGACTCGACCGCCGTGACGTCAGCCTTGGCAAGTCCAAGGTGAAGGGGCCTTCCAAGCATCTTCGTGTGATCAATGTAGGCCAGCCCTTGTTCACGCAGGCCAACATACAACCCGTCGGGCGTGGCCTTCATGCACAGGACTTGCAGTGGATCCTCGAGAAGCTCGATCGGTATTCCACTCCACTGGGTGGCGTACTCGGGGCGACGCAGTATCTCGCCTTGCTTGTGTGTTACGGCGGCATAGAGCATGTCGCTCGCGACGCTCAAAGCCTGAACGTAACTCCCACTGAGCGTATCGGAGGCTTCAATGGAGAACTTTTGTTCAAACCTGTCGATACGAGCGATGCCGGAGCGGCCAAGGCCCACGTACACGTAACGATATGATGCGGCCACGCATGAAGCGCGAGAGATCATCGGGTGAGCATAGATCATGTTGGCACCCCATGGCCTTGCAATCACAATCAGGGTGTCGCGAGCCGTTATCGTTTCGATGGCGTTTTCAAAGTGTAGCACTTTGGGACGCTTGACGAAGGCGGATACGGTAGAATCGTCGTCCGATCGTACTCCAGGTGCTGCAGTCCAGGTCAAACCGTCGTTGGTGGTCTGGTTCCTTATGCCAGATGGTGATATGACGGTGATGGTGTCGTCTGACAGTTCAATGTTGGCAACAGTGCGTTGCGCAAGCTCCGGCGAAAGATCCTTCCACGAGCGTCCTGAGTCGTCGGACACGAGAACGTTTTCGGAACCAAAGGATATGATCCTTTCTGCGCATGCCGTGAGCGAAACCAGTCCGGAATGACGCCAACTCGAGATACGCCCAAACAAGCGTTCCGTGCCGGGCCGTGATACCCGTTGGGACTGTTGTTGAGGAAATGCCGAAATTGTGCCGATGAAAACCAGGAGTGCCATGCAGGCGGAGAGCCTCTTCATACGGCAAATATGCCGACGTCTGGCCGTTCTTCTGCCTTTGGTCTGTCTGACGGTGAGTCACCAGCCGTTGCAAGCCCAGCGCCAGTTCCGTCCTCTGCAGGTAGACGTAAGGGCCGATCCTTTCCCGGGATACTACCTCTTTGCACCTAATTCGGCCGATTCCATAGGACTGATGGATCATTCCGGGGAGATTGTCATCCGATTTGAAAGTGGGACGCATTCCAATCCTCGAGTCGACGTCGAGGGTAAGCTGTCCTACTTTACCGTTGTCTCAGGGGGGAGCTCACCGACGCCTGCATTCGTCATACGAGATCGTGATCTTAATCCGCTCGACACCATTTTCCCCGTCGGCGCTGTTACGGCCGACTTTCATGAAGGGCGTGTTTGGTCTGATACATCCTTCTTGCTGCTAGGGGCACGCTACACACCGATGGACCTTTCTGGCTTGAAGCCGGGGGGCAATCCGAACGCCACGGTGATCGAGGGTATCATTCAGGAGATAGGGTTCGACGGAAGGCTTCTCTTCCAGTGGAGTTCGCTTGAACATATCCCCGTCGATCAGACCTGCGACGATACTGATCTGTCGCAGTCATTGGTCGACTACATCCACATCAACTCGGTAGAGCATGACACCGACGGCAACTTCCTCGTTTCGTGTCGGCACACCGATGAGGTGGTGAAGGTCAATCGACTTACCGGTGCCGTGATGTGGAGGTTAGGGGGCTCAGCATCGAAGGGAAATCAGTTCAGATATCTCAACGACACAACCGGTGGCTTCTTCGGGTTCTCTCACCAGCATTCGGCTGTGAGAACTTCGAAAAGCACATTGCTACTGTTCGACAACGGGAATCTCAAACCGGCGCCGATCCAATCGCGGGTCGTTGAGTACGAGATTGATGAGCTAGCCCGCACCGTGCGTCGGGTTTGGGCTTATACACCATCGGTTGCGATGTTCGCCCCTTCGATGGGCAGCGTCAAGGAGTTACCCTCTGGTACCATCATTGTTGGATACGGCTCAGGGTCCGGCGTCGGCCCCGGTAAGTCACCGCTCGTGGCAGAGGAAATCGATCGCAGCGGAGGCACGGATATGCGGCTCTCCATCATCGGCACTCGGTCGGTTTCTGCATACCGCTTCAACAAAGTGCAGTTTGGCATGACAGGCATGCGCCGCGAGGTCACGGCGCCAACGACGATTACTCCCGTGGTTGGGGATAGTACAACCAATGTTGAACTCTCATTGAGCCAAGTGTCGCGCCCAACCTCCTTGGTCATCGAAAAGCATCACTACCGACCGCATCGCATCGAAGGTGATATCGACGCATCGTGCGTGATCGCCCCGTACCGTTTCATTTATCGTCCGGCTGACACAGCAGCTGTTGGCGGTAGTGCTTACATCTTAGCCGATGGCCTTACCTATCTGGATGCCTCTGACGGATACGACGTGTATTGGCGTGCCGAAGAGGGTAAGGGGGCATTCAGGCGCGCCGAAGCGTCTGCATACGATGTGACGACATCCAGGTGGAAGCTGCCCAATGTCCGCCCCGGTGAGTATGCGCTGGCCACGTCGTCGTGCGTCGTGCCGGTGCCGCGTCTGCCGGCCGACTCTGCCGTTATCGACATGCAGCGTCCGACGCTGGTCTTTCGTCCTGCAAACAATGCCACATCCTACGATCTGGAAGTCTCGTTGGTACCATCATTCCAGAGCACGATTTTGCGACAACGCGTACAAGACACTTCAATCATGGTGCCCATCGAATTCCCGAGAGGCTCAAGGGTGTTCTGGCGCGTGCGCCGCGTGCGCTCCGAACGTGTTGGGCAATGGAGCTCTGCCTCGAGCTTCACCGTTCGTGCCGTGAGCCCCGTGCTGGTTCATCCGATCTCTCTGCTAGACACCGTGGGTGTTCCGATCGCCGATACACTACGTTGGAGGCGATTTCAGGGGGCCTCCTCGTATACGGTATCGATCACCGATGTGCAATCCGATACGATCCTTCTTCGGCGCACGATTGCCGACACTTCTCTTGCGTTGCCGCCCGTGCTGAGTTACTCGCGGCTATATGAATGGGACGTTAGCGCTGTGACGGACACAGGAACCACAATGCCGGGACGATCCTTTTTCGGGACGTTGCCGGAAGTTCCATGGATCGTGTACCCCGAGCCGTCCGTCAAGTTTCCCAAAGGGCAGTCGGTATCATTCATGCACCGTCCGATCAGTGGTGCTGATGCGAGTCGCATCAGTGTGCGCCAGTTAGGGGGAGCCACCGCGCTGGACACCACCTTGATCGGTTCTCGCGCGGCTGCTCTGCGTCTGCTTCCGGCCGGAGCTGACCTGTTCGTGCGCGTCAGTGGAATTGGCAGGTATGGGCAGTCCGAATCGGCAGAGCGGCGCATCAGTCTTGCACCGACGGTTGAGTTCCCGGCGGTAGAGCATGTTCAGCCCCTTCCTTTTGACAAGATCCGCATGGGCAGTCAGGTCACCTTCGAGTGGCAACCCGTTTCCGGGGCCACGGAGTACCACCTTCAGGCATCGGTCTCCGCAGCGTTCGATCGTCCGGTTGTCGATACCGTCGTCAGCACACGACTCATTATAGCAACCTTGCCACAGAAAGCCCCTTTTTTGCAGTGGAGGGTGCAACCGAGGTCGCCGGCGGGCATCGGGAATTGGTCGGATACCGTCCGCATTCCGCTTGTGCACGATCCGCTGCTTGAGCTCCTGCCAGTATCTCCGCCATATGGACAGAGGCGTGTGCCAACAGCCGGCCGCTTTGAGATCGTGCCGCCGACAGACGCCGCGGGTGTGCGGATTGAAGTATCGTCTGATCCGTACTTCGACGATTCGGTAGTGACGTTCCCGGTCGTCAGTTCGACGGCGCAGTATCAGAGCCTTCTGATCGGCAGGACCATGTACTGGAAAGCTATGAAAATACTGCCGGGCGGACTGAAACTTTTCGGGGCGTCATCAATTCTTACCACCGATGAGGTTGCAAGCGTTGGTAGACCTGCGGCAGGGGGCGACGTCGCGGTTCGGTTTGACCGGGCAAGCATGACGATTTCCTGCATGGGATTTCCTTCCGAGGTCGAGTCGATGGCAGTATATGACATCCACGGCCGATCGTTGCATGCCTCACGAATCGATGGATCAGCGCAATGGTTACTGGTGGCTCCATCAGAAACGGCCGCTCAGGTCGCCACGGCCGTTGTGTGGTTGTGTGCTGAGCCGGTGCCACGGTTCGTTGGCTTCGTTTTACGATGACGTAATGATCTCCGTAGGCCATTGATTTGCAATGGTCTTGCGAAGAATGATCAGATTTCGTACTTTGACGTCGGGATTCGCGGCATGAGATGCCCCGGATTTGCGGATCCGTCGACGAGTCCTTGAATTGAGAAAAAATCAGAACAATCATTCATTTCGGAGTCGGACATATGCAACTTTCGCGTCACCTTCAAGGCAAACTGCACAGTCTTGTGGTCGTGGTTCTCACGGCGATAGTCATCACGTTTTTCGGTTCGAGTTCCAGCCAAGCGCAGTGCGTTTATGGGTGGGGGAATCTGACCATCACGGCGCCGACGGCAGGTTCATCATGGTTGCAGAACACAACCATGACTATTCGGTGGAATCAGGGGTACTACATCGCAGGCAATTACCAGATGACGTATCGGCTGGACTACTCGTCGAATAACGGCACGACGTGGAATGTAATCGCATCGAATATCAACGGTTACACCACCAGTTACAACTGGCTGATTCCTAACACGATTACACCCACAACCACTTACCGGGTGCGGGTCTCGGAAGTTCCTGACTATTACAATTTCGGTTGTGCTTTTCAGAATCCTGGGATATCCGGCACCTTTACGGTCATCAAGGGTTGTAATATCCCCACAATTCGCACGCAGCCGCAAAGCCAGACTGTCTGTACGGGGCAACCGGTAACATTCACCGTTGCCTCAGATATGACCACCGGCACATACGAGTGGTTCCGTGACGGTGTGTCATTGGGCGTTTCGCGCACGCCTTCCTACACGATCCCGTCTGCAACGCTCACAAGCGCGGGCTTGTACTCGGTGTTGCTTCGCGACGATTGCGACCCGGTCGGCAAATTTGCTCAATCTGCCACGGCTCGTTTGACAGTCAATGAGTCACCTTCGATCACAACGAACCTCCCGCTGACGCGCACCATCTGTGAAAACGCCAACGATACCCTGCGCATTCGAGCATTGGGTGCTGCGCGGCGGTTCCAGTGGTTTAAGGACAACGTTGCTATTGCCGGGGCCACCGATTCCAACTACGTGATCAACAATGCCGGAGCAACAGCAACGGGTAAGTATTACTGTGTGGTCTCAGGTACGTGTAACCCACCTGCGACAAGTGCAACGTGTGACCTGACCGTGGCTGCCAAGCCCCGAATCACGCGCGAGCCGATTGCCATTACTTGCTGCCCCGGCAGCAACGGAAACTCCATCAGCGTTCAAGCAACGGGTCTCAATTTGGCGTATCAATGGTACCAGGATGGCAAGCTCATCAATGGAGCCACCAGTGCAACGCTGACGTTCAACACTTACGACTACTCGATGAATGGCCAATACTACTGCATGGTCAGGTCGGATATCCCGAATCCAAACAACTGCGTGATCTCTGCCCAATCACGAACGGTTCGTGTCTCTGGTTATCGCAATCCGATCATCACAGCCCAGCCGAAGAATACAACGGCTTGCCTCGGCAGTAATTCCACGATCGTCTCTGAATTCACGGGTACTGGACTGAACTATCAGTGGTTCAAAAACGGCCAAGCGCTCTCGAATGCACGGTCGAATACTCTCGTATTGACCTCACTCAAGGCCGATGATGCCGGTCGTTATGTTGTTGTCGCCACCGGTACATGTGACCTGCAGACAAAGAGTGACACGGTAACGTTGACCATCATCACACGTCCGACAATCACAACGCAACCGGTTGGTGATACTTTGACAACCGGTGAGCCACTTGCGATGAGCATCACGGCAACCGATGCGCAGACTGTCCAATGGTTCCGCAACGACATCGCGATCAAGGATGCAACGACGGCGAATTACTCAGTCGGTAGCGTGAAGAAGAGTGATGCCGGCTTCTATACCGTGCGCGTCACGAACCTGTGTGGTGGAGTCGTTTCGGCTGCCGCGAAGGTTGTCGTCAATGATCCGGTAGTACCACGTCCGGCGATCGAGCTGTCGCAGACGTCGGTCGAGTTCGGCGAAATCCCACAGGGATACAACAAGACGGTGAATGTTGCCGCACTGATCAAGAACGTTGGAAATGCACCTTTGTCCATCACGGCACTAACGCTCGCCCCTTCGGACTTCACGGTCAGCAACGCACCGGCATTGCCGTTTGAGATTGCGCCGGGAGGCGACCAGTCGCTGACGTTCGTGGCAACACCGACGCGCCTAGGTGCGATCAATGGAACCCTGACCGTTCGTTCAAACTCGACACAGAATCCGCAGGTAACGGTTGCCCTTACGGCGGCGTATGTGCTGCGATACACGGCGCCGGGTTCGCAGGACTTTGGAGTGACCGAAACAGGCAAGTCCGTTGAGAAGTGCATGACGATCACCAATACATCCGCTCAGGAGATCACGATCGATCAAGCATCATTCCTCGGAAGCAACGCCGGTGATTTCAGCATTGTTACGACTCTGCCTGTGACGATCGCAGCCGGCGCTTCGGCCGAGATATGCGTCAAGTTTGCGCCTGCTGCTGTCGGCAAGCGTTCCGCTCAGCTGGCACTTCGCTCCTCAAATGGCGGCAATACAACGATCGGGCTGAGTGGCACGGCTGAAACGCCTGGTGGTGTGATCGACGCTGCTGAAGCCGGAATTGTTGCCTTCCCGAACCCGGCAACTGACATGGTAGAACTCCGTTTTGGCAAGGCCATGCCGGCATTCTCGGTCTCGATCGTCAACACTGCTGGCCGCACGGCCTTGACCACGACGTCGGAGGCTCTCGAAGCCGGCGCATCACTGCGGCTGAATCTCGGTGGGCAGATCGCATCCGGAGCCTACACACTGGTCGTTCGCTTCGGTGAGTACGTCGCTACGATGCCGCTGACGGTGGTCAGGTAACACGCGATCAAAGGGACGCTGGACATCACGCGCCGCCCCGTATTTGTCCGGGGCGGCGCTCTCTTTTTGAGGAACTACGTACGTGGGGGGATAACTTTGGGGGATGCTAATGGGGGTTGTCATTTGACCAAATTTCTTATCGTTGTTGGTCACGGACGTGCCGTTGATGCACGTCACCACTTCGTAACACTCACACTTTTTCCGCAAGGATGAGTCATGCTCAAACCTTTACCGCGTTTCTTCAGTGCCGTGATGGTCGCGCTCATGGGCGTCACCATCGCGTATTCGCAGGTTGATATCCGCCTGAATACGACCAACGGCTCATTTCCATCTGAAATGGGATGGCAGTTGATCAATCAGTCGACCAACGCAGTCATTCACTGCTGGCGGCCATACTCTGGTACGCTTCCAAACAACGTCACGCTCAATGTGCCGGCCGCAACGTATATCGTTCGGTGTTTCGATGCGTTCGGAGATGGCTGGAACAGTGGAACGCTGACGATCACGCAGGTCGCCACTGGGGTGACGTTGTGGACTGGTACGTACAACGGCCGTGAGCGTCAGACGAACGTGTGCCCGGGTCCGACGGTTCCTCTGGTACAAGCAAACCAGGACATCGCACGCTTTACAGTTTCTGTACCGT
>VERF01000075.1 GCA_018882895.1 Candidatus Kapaibacterium sp. | reverse complement strand
GGTCTCGATCGTTTCCAACCCTGCAAGCGCCTACGTTTGCTTTGGTGCCTCGTACAACCTTGTCTGCATCGCGAACACGCCAGCAACGGCACGTACCACGTATCAGTGGTTTCGTGATGGCATGATGCTGAATGGCCGTACGGGCAACTTCATGACGTTGAACATCTCCGACTACTCAAGCGGTGGCGTTTACTCATGTGCGGTCACGGCTCAGGACACGATCGGAACAACCGGATCGACGACGGTCTTCTCACAAGGAGCTACGGTCGTTGTGGTTCGTGAGACGCAAATCACAAATCATCCAACGTCTGTTTCGGCAGCCAAGGGTGGAACCGCGATGCTGTCAATCGGCGTCGAGGCAGTCGGTGCTCCTCAAGAATACGTCCCAGGCTATCAGTGGATGAAGCGCACGTGGAACGCTACGTCGCTCATTTACGTAGACACCCCGATCAACGATGACGGTCGTATCTATGGCTCGCAGTCCTCGATCCTTACGATCACGGACGTCCGTGAGTCGGACACGACGGGTCTCTACATTTGTCAGGTCACGGGATTCTGCAAGGGTACCGTTACGTCTCGTGTCGCGCGTGTGTTCATGCCGGCAGTCACCGTTGCAAACATGACGCCGAACCTCTGCCAAGGCGGAACGCTGTCGCTTTCTTGTGACAACAACGTCACGTCACTTCCTGAAGGTACAGCCACATGTCAGTGGTATAAGGGCAGCACCAAGCTCACCAACGCCGCAGGCGTTACCGGTGCCAACAGCAATGTGCTTTCGATCAAGAACGTGACGACTGCCGCAGCTGGCGAGTATTCATGCGTGGTCACGTATGGTGCAACAAATCTTCGCGTCGCCTCAAACCCTGTAACTGTCACTGTCGGTGCCGAGCCAACGATCGTTCGCAGCCCAGAGACAACGACGGCATGCGAAGGCAACGTCATGACGATGTCTGCAGTTGCAACGGGCGAAGGTCTCAAGTTCCAGTGGATGAAGGGTGCAGAAGTACTTGTCGGCGAGACCGGTGCCACACTCTCTAAGATCGTCACGACCGACGATGCCGGTTTCTACAGCGTTGTCATCAGCAACTTGTGCGGTACCAAGACGTCGCGCATCGCTGAGCTCAATGTTGAGCCCCTTCCAGCGATTGAGTCACAGCCAAACGACGTTGCCTTCACTGAAGGTGCACCGATCAGCTTCACGGTCATGGCCAAGGGTCGTAACATCTACCAGTACCAGTGGTACCTCAACGGTGTTGCAATCGACGGTGCAACGAAGCAGACACTCACCATCGCCAACGCCAAGCGCAGTGACGAAGGTCAGTACTACTGTGAACTGACGAACCTCTGTGGATCAGTTAAGTCACGTGTCGCGACCGCATCATCGGTCATGGGCATCACAGACGATGTTGTTTCCGGCGGTTATGTGATGAGCATCGCTCGTCCAAATCCAACGACGGATGTAGCCACGATCAACTACACGCTTCCTGTCAGCGAAATGGTTCGCGCTGTCATCGCTGATCTCACGGGTCGTGAGCTGGCCACAGTAAGCAACGAAATGGTTGCAGCCGGAACGAACGCCGTTTCGTTCAGCGCATCTGATCTGAACCTGACACCTGGTGTGTACAGCGTCACGCTGTCAGCCGGTACGTTCACTGCCACGCAGCAAGTGGTCGTGGTCAAGTAAGACTCAACGAACGACACACCTATCACACGAGAACGGCGGCAGGGAGTAATCCCTGCCGCCGTTTTTCGTTCTGTTACATGGTGGTAATTAGCGCACGTCAATCGTTTCCCAACCCTTGGGGATGAGAAACGTGAATGTTGACGTGGCTGTTGCCGGATTCGATTTGAATTTGGTGATCGAATAGGATATCCGGGAAGGTCCGGATGAGATGGCGACACTCGAAACGTTCATCGAAGCGTCAAGCGTAACATCAACAGAGGAAACATTCGCAATGACAGCGTTTGGCGCTGGTGCGGTGAGCCTGAGAATGGTTGCCTTCGCAGAGCTCTGCACCAGCTGCGAGCGATAGACCGACATGATCTCAAAGAATACGCGTTCGAGCGAGAGATCCGTTGAAAGGGGCTTGTACTGATTGATCACGACGCTGCGTGTGGTGGCGTCTGCATTCCATACGGTCTTGCCATCGCAGACGATCGTTCGCTCGCCCACCGCGATGCGGTACTTGCCTCCGCGTCGTGCCGTGATCGTTCCCGATATCCCATCCGAGCCTGAGAACTTCATTCGCATCGACGAGAGCGAACGGTATTTGGCGTGAAATGCCTCGATAGCATCGGTCTTCGACGTAGCCGGCGCGCCGAGCATGCATAATGCGATGCCGGTAGAAATGAGTCGTGCGGGGAGAAGCATAATGACCTGTCAGCGGGTGGGTGTAACACGTGCACCGATCTGACCTCGCAGTCCCGAGTACCCGGTCAGCTCGGCGTCTATCGAACCGATGGGGATCTTGGTGCTGACCTTTACTGGGATGCGTCGATCATCATCGGTGAGCCAGAGTAGCAGTTTGCCTTCGAACTTGAAGAGACTTCCCGACTTGATAACAGGTTCAACGACAACACAGCGGAAGGTGCCGGCTTCAACTTCGACGTTTTGACGTCCAAGGACCTTTATGGCAAGATCATGCGTCTCTCGGTCAAAGAAGTTCTGCAGGTAGATGACCTCTCCACGCTTGTAACTCGAAAGGTTTAGGGCCCGAATGTAGTAGAAGGCCGAAACGATGTCGTGAACAAACGTTGGGATAGGAAAGGAACCTTCGGTGGTCGTAGCAAGCTTAGAGATATGGTCAAACGACGCCGAGAAGTCCTTGTGGAAGCCCCCTTCGCGAATGTTCTGCTCAAACTTCCATGGGAAGATCCCGTCGATATCCACCAGTGTGCGGTACCTGTCGCGGACCCGATACAGGAAGTCCAGTGACTTCAGAGATGCGACCTCGAAACGAATGTCATAGCAGGGTCGGCCGGACACCATGACCGGCTGCTTGCCGATGGCAAAGTATGCTGTTCCCGCCTTGATGAACTTGTACCCGACGCTGTATTCTAGGCGCTCACCCAGGCCAAATGCTTCGTTGGCAATGTGCCGCAAAGGCGGACGGTCATCATCGGCCTGCATGAGCAGGGCAGCTGAGACGAGTAGACATCCGATGAGCAGGGGGCGAAACATGCGCCCATTGAGACGTCCGGCTCTATGCCATCGTGTGCCTCGTGTAGCATTGCGCGTACGCGCATGAACATCGACACGTCGATCGCTTGTAGGGAAGAAAGTGGGCCCGGCCGGATTTGAACCAGCAACCAACGGATTATGAGTCCGCTGCTCTAACCGTTGAGCTACGAGCCCTACGTCTGAAAATCGATCAGTTGAAGAGTCCAACGAACACGCCAATCTGTGCACTGACGCCGTTGATGCCGATGGACGACGGAACATTCTGCGCCGTAGCGTGCACGTTTGCGGTCCAGTCGGAAGTCGATACCGGAACGGTATATCCGGCTTGCGCGCGAAGATTTAGGAACGGCGTCACGGCATACTCCAGCGAAAGGCGAGGCTGCAGACACAGTGAGCTCTGCTCGAGAAACACCTGAGATGTCATAGATGTATCGCTGACCCAGTCAAATGAGCCAGTCGTGGTCGACTGGGTAATCGTCGAGTATCCCCACGTCAGACCAACGCCGGGGATGATGGCAAGCTTTGATACCGGAACGATGGCGTAATCAATGTGCAGTGATCGCATTGAGATTGCATAGTCCAAGCTGCGCTTTGTGCCGCCACCCGTGCTGATGAAATCCTTTACTGAGCCGACCGATCCGGATAGCCACGAAAAGCCGAATCGAAGATTTGGAACGATGCCGATTGCGGCGAAGACCTCTGCGCCTGCAAAGATGAACGGTGAGGACAGCTCGTCGATGCCCATCGCCGTTGCCTTTGCGTTCACGTCGGTCATGTCCGGAGTAAAGAGCGAAAACACCGGACCGATCCCGACTGACGAGTAGGCGACCGTTTCTTCGGGCAACGGCTCTTCGTCGAAGTTCAACTCATTGAGCCTATCGTCCTGCGCTACCGCGCCGACAATGCTCAAAAAGGTCATAAGAATGAGGGCAAATGGCCGAAACATGGGATCGACTCCGGAAATGGTTGACTACGAAGATACGGGGCTCCGTAGTTTCGTCGCCATGAGGATCGTAGCAGTCATCATGGCGGGTGGACTTGGCATACGACTTTGGCCACGCAGCACAGAGCGTCGGCCGAAGCAGTTCGTTCATGCTCTGGGCGAAGGGACGCTGATTCAGAACACCGTGGCGAGACTTCAGCCCCTTGTCGACCTCACAGACGTTTACGTAGTAACTACGTCAGACCTGCGGCATCACATATTTGATCAGCTGCCGATGGTCGATCCCCAGCGGATCATTAGCGAACCCTTTGGACGCAACACTGGTCCGGCGATCGCTCTGTCTGCGGCAACAATCGAAGAGCGACTTGGCGATGATGTTGTGATGGTCATTCTTCCAAGCGACCACGTCATCAGCAACATCCGCGAGTTTCAGGTGATTGTTGATATGGCCTGCACGGCCGCGGTTGCTCTGGACTGTATTATGACCATTGGGGTGATGCCGACGCGTCCCGAGACCGGGTATGGCTACATTCAGGTCGGCGAGCCGATCGTAAGCGATAACCCAGTATTGCGTGATCATGTAAAGCGAGTCTCGAGTTTTGCTGAAAAGCCCGACATGGCCACGGCGCAGCGGTTCATTGATGCGGGTGACTTCGTCTGGAACTCCGGCATCGTCGTCGGCAGCGTCCGCGCGATCACGCGGGCTGTGGACGAGTTCATGCCGGACCACGCACCGCTTTTTCGTCAGTGGCAACGGCGAGGACAAGGGGCTGACAATGACGCATTTCTCGAATCACTCTACCGTCAGATGCGGTCAGTGTCATTCGATGTCGCGGTGCTTGAACGTGATCCCTCCATTGGCGTTGTCGAAGGGGCTTTTGGTTGGAGTGACCTTGGCACCTGGGATGAGCTCTACCGTATGTCGCTCAAGGATGGGAAGAACAACGTCATCGAAGGAAATGTCACCTCGGTGCGCACCACGAATTGTCTGATTTCGGCAGGGTCGGGCAGGCTCGTTGGTGCAGTGGACGTGGACAATCTCATAATCGTCGAGACCGAACAGTCTGTGCTGGTATGCAAGCGCGGACAGGCCGAGAACGTTCGGGACCTGGTCGAGCATCTGCGTCGTCGGCAGATCTCGAAGCACTTTTAGCCCCCTGACATGAAGCGGTCACTTCAGCGTATCCTGCTAGTTGTCGGCACTGCCATCGCAGCGGGGCCGGTGATGGCTCAAACGCAGTCACTTGCCGATTCGTCCGCCCGAGAGCTTCGCCTTGTTCGACGTCAGATCGAACGCGACCGACGTGCAGCTGACAGTCTGCGCGCGCTTTGGGATCGACAGTGGCGACTGAGTGACAGTCTGCGCATCGAATCAATGCTCTATCGAATGCGGAGCGATTCGCTACGTCGAGCTGTCACGCAGTCTGAGAGGCGGGAGCTGGAGATGCTCCAAGCCTTGGCCAAGCCAGACACAGTCGCCGCCGAAGACTCGCTGGGCCCGTCCGTGCAAGGTCGATCAGATTTGATTGATGCTGATTCGATCCGCGCAGAAGCCGAGCGCATCGGAAAGACACTCAGAGCAAATCGGTCTGCAAAGGTGAGCTCGGGACGCACCTTGAGCGACACCGTTACGAAGCTGGTGATGATCTCCGAGCCAGATACGGGTATGGCATCATACTACGCAGATGCCTTTCATGGGAGACGCACCTCAAGTGGCGAGGTCTTTAACATGCACGACCGCACGTGCGCACATCGGTGGCTGCCGTTCAATACTAGGCTCCTTGTGACAAACCTCTCCAATGGCCGTCAGGTGGTCGTTCGAGTAACCGACCGAGGTCCGTGGAAGAAGACTCGCATCGTCGACCTATCGAAGAAGGCCGCCGTCGATCTCGACATGATCCGCGCGGGGACGGCCCGCGTGAGTATTCAGGTGGTGGGGGATAGCACCTTGCCGGCATTGCCGGACGCGGATGACGAGCCCTGACCAGCTCCGACTGCCTATGACGTTCGATGCCAGCCTATGCCTGCTTGAGGCGGGCACGGTTGCCCGTACCCCGAATCATCAGCAGAACGGGATCTTGACGACTTCAGCCGGGAATGTCGTTCCGCGTGCTGCGATCTCGATCGTTGTGCCCGGCGCCGACAGAGCCGTAGGTACGTAACCTAGGCCGATTCCCACACCAAGTGTTGGGGACTGATTGCCGCTTGTGACCGATCCGATGGTCTGGCCATCGCTGACAATTGAATAGCCGGTGCGAGGAATGAGCTTTTCGGTGAGCATCTTGAAGCCCACGAGCTTGCGCTGCGGTCCTTGTTCCTTGACGGCTGCGATGACGTCGCTACCGTTGAAGGGACCCTTTGCCAGCTTTGTGATCCAGCCAAGACCTGCTTCAATGGGATTGGTCTCGTCGGTGATGTCGTTTCCGTACAGGCAGTATCCCTTCTCGAGTCGCAGTGTATCTCGCGCTCCAAGGCCGATCCAGGCGATGCCGTGTTCATTGCCGGCCTCAAACAACGCGCTGACCACCGACGCGGCAACGGTCTCGTCTCCCTTGAAGTACAACTCAAAGCCGATCTCTCCCGTGTAACCGGTGCGGGACAGGATCATTGGCACGCCGGCCAGCGTCCCCTCGGCAAAACCGTAGTACGGGATCACGGAAAGGTCAGTTGATGTGAGCGTCTGAAGCGTTTCGATGCTCTTGGGACCCTGCACAGCGAGCAGGGAGTAATCGTCGCTCTGATTCGAGATCTGCACGTCGGCGAACTCAGCGGCATGCTGGCTTAACCATGCCCAGTCTTTCTCCAGGTTCGCGCCGTTGACCACCAGCAGGTATGAGTTCTCTGCCAGCATGTACACCAGCAGGTCGTCAACAAGACCGCCGTCCGGACGCGGTAGGGCCGAATACTGCGCCTTGCCCGGGGTGAGCTTCGAGGCATCGTTGACGGTGATCTTCTGAATCAGATTCAGTGAATCTGCTCCTGAGACGAAGAACTCACCCATGTGGGACACGTCGAAGATGCCCACGCCGCTGCGCACGATCTTGTGTTCAGCGATGATCCCCGTCGGATACTGGATGGGCATTTCGAACCCTGCGAACGATACCATTTTGGCGCCGGCGGCAAGGTGGAGGGAGTGGAACTTCGTCGTCTTCATGTCGTACCTTCGTAAAGAGAGTTGCGAATATAACCAGTCACGGCACCAGGGAGTTTCAGCATGACCTCACGTCGATCAATGTTACGCTCGCTGGCGGCGTTGGGGCCGACGGCGCTGTTTGCCTCAGAAGCGCTTGCAGAGGTCACCAGGTGGTTGCCGTCGGCGCTGCCTCAGATGCCCGCCTCAATGGTGGCGCAGGACGAGGACTTCTGGGTCACGGTGCAGCAAGCCTTTGATGTCGACCGATCGATCATCAACCTAAACAATGGTGGCGTGTCCCCATCGCCCCGTACCGTCCAGGCGGCCTTTCGTCGGTACACGGACCAGGCCAACAACATGCCCGCCTATGAGATGTGGCGTCATCAGGAGCCACAGGTGGAGACCATCCGCGAGGGACTGGCCGACATCTTTGCCGTGAGCCCCGATGAGATCGCCATCATGCGAAATGCCAGTGAGGCCCTCGAAACGCTCCAGCTCGGAATTCCTCTGGAAAGGGGCGATGAGGTACTGACCACGACGCAGGACTATCCGCGGATGCTCACAACGTGGGAACAGCGCGTGCGCCGCGACGGGATCGTTCTGAAGAAGGTGGGATTCCCGACGCCGCTGAAGCGCCGCAAGGATTTTATCGAGGCAATCGAGGCAGGAATCACCGAGCGCACAAAGGTCATCCACATCTCCCACGTTGTCTTCCTCACCGGCCAGATCCTGCCCGTGCGGGATATCTGCCGCATGGCGGCTAAACGGAACATCCGATGCATCGTTGACGGGGCACACTCGTTTGCGCACTTTCCGTTCACACAGAAGGATCTCGAATGCGAGTACTTCGGCACATCCCTGCATAAGTGGTTCCTCGGACCCATCGGCACAGGGATGCTCTATGTGAAAAAGGATCGCATCGCTGATGTCTGGCCTCTGATGGCAGCCCCGAAGGACATGGATGCCAACATCAGAAAGTTTGAGGAGATCGGCACGCATCCGGCAGCTATGCACAATGCGCTCATTGAGTCGATCGCCTTTCATCGTGCAATGGGCATCGAGCGTAAGGCAGCGCGTCTGCGCCATCTGCATACTGTTTGGACGGACCAGCTGGAGAAGTTCGAAAATGTTCGCTTCCTGACTGATATCAATGACGACGTGAATCAGTGCGGACTTCGCCTGGTGCACATCGAAGGGACGGATCCCGGCAAGGTGTCTTCTTACCTACTTGAGAAGCACAGGATCTTTACCGTTTCGATCGGTCACGAAGACTTCAAGGGGCTACGGGTCGCCCCTTCGGTGTACACAACGGTCGACGAGATGGCACGCTTTGCCAAGGCCATGAGCATGATCGCCCGTGGCGAGGCCGGATCTGCCGTGTCAGTTGATGTGAAGGGCTGACCCTCGAACGGCATCTCCGTAGTCTGCAAATGGTGGCGGGCTGTTGGGTCGGAATACTTCATCAAGCTCATCCTCGAGCGTACGGGTCTCGTGAAAGCGATCCTGATCGCGCACGAAACTTGCCATGATCTCCAAATGCCATGGTGGAAGCAGGGTCACGTGGACCGCTTCGTCCCATTCGAATGAGCGCAGGTGAGCCCCCTGACCGCGAAGGGTCCGCCGAAGATCCTCAAGCGCCTCACCAATGAATTCCGGTATGCTGGCCTCTTCGGTGACCGACAGAAGAATGTGGACGTGATCCTCTCTTGAATGCACGGCGGCACAGCGCAGCTTGTGCTTGCGCGAGGTTCGGTCGACCGTCTGCTCAATGAGGTGGTCAATGTCGCGGGGGATCATCAATCCCTCTCCGGGAATGATGATCAGATGAAGGCCCAGTCCCTTGTATGCTTGCATGGCAGTACCCGAGTTGAAAAGTGATGAAACAGTTGGTTTTCATGCACTTCGTGCGCTCAAGGGGGCAAAACGTGACAAGGGCCGCATTCTCGCGTCAAACAAGGGCTACGAACGTCCGTCGTAGATTGCCGCCGTAAAAACGCTTCGTCAATGCGTGACGGGCAACCCAAATCCATGAACATCTATTCGAAGGACCGAATTCTATGCTAGGCATGTTACGTTCACTTCTTGGCGGCTCCAACGACGAGCTCGTGCAGGCTCTGCGTCAGGGAGCCGTTGTCATCGACGTGCGCACACGCGCCGAATATCAGGGCGGGCATGTGGCCGGATCCAAGAACATCCCCCTGAACGAGGTCTCTACTGCCCTCGAGGGTCATCCGAAGGGAACGCCCATCGTCTTCTGCTGTGCTTCCGGCGGCCGCAGCGGTCAGGCAACATCTTATGCAACATCAAAGGGATACACGGCCGTCAACGGTGGCCCGTGGACGTCGGTGAACAAGGCAGTTTCTGAACTACAACAAGGACAATGAACATGACCAGGATCATTTCTGTACTCTTTCTTTTGGCCGTATCTGTGGCCTGCACCATGAATGCCCAGCAGGTTAAGGATGTGGACGTCAAGGCGGCCAAGACGATGATCGACAAGGGCGGACTGACGATTCTCGACGTCCGCACTCCCGAGGAATACAAGGCAGGACATATCGCGAATG
>VERF01000018.1 GCA_018882895.1 Candidatus Kapaibacterium sp. | reverse complement strand
GAAATCCCACGGCTGAAGCCGTGGGCTGAGCTGCAGCATAGCGTGTTAGGCGTTGTGCGTGATCAATTTTTCGCGTTCCACGTTGTCCCACGAAATCCCACGGCTGAAGCCGTGGGCTGAGCTGCAGCATAGCGTGTTAGGCGTTGTGCGTGATCAATTTTTCGCGTTCCACGTTGTCCCACGAAATCCCACGGCTGAAGCCGTGGGCTGAGCTGCAGGATAGCCTGTTAGGCGTTGTGCGTGATCAATTTTTCGCGTTCCACGTTGTCCCACGAAATCCCACGGCTGAAGCCGTGGGCTGAGCTGCAGCATAGCGTGTTAGGCGTTGTGCGTCACTCGTCACTCGTCACTCGTCACTTGTCACTTGTCACTCGTCACTCGTCACTTGGATCCCGGCCTACGCCGGGATGACGGCTTTCGCGGGATGACATGCACGTCCTACGGCTTCAGCCGTGGGATGCGTTACGAAACCACTGAGCGAACTCATCGAGCCCCTTTGCAAGAGGGGTGTTCGGGCGGAAGCCCGTCAGCTCGAAGAGGTCGGAGCAGTCAGCCCAGGTTTGGACAACATCGCCGGGTTGCATGTCGACGAGGTTCTTGACGGCTGAGCGACCGAGTTTGGATTCGAGGATCTCAACGAATTCGAGGAGGTTGACGGGGGCTCCGTTGCCGATGTTCAAGACGCGATGCGCAACACCGGCCTGACCCATGGAGGCCCCTGTGACCGTTGGGGGGATCGGCAGCAGTCGCGCGACGCTTTCAACCACATCGTCGATGTAGGTGAAGTCGCGGCTCAGCTCGCCATGATTGTAGATGTTGATGGGCTTGCCCGACATGATGCTCTGGGCAAACGAGTAGTACGCCATGTCGGGCCGGCCCCATGGACCATACACGGTGAAGAACCTCAATCCCGTGGCAGCGATGCCGTACAGGTGACTGTAGCAGAACGCCATCAGCTCGTTGCTCCGCTTGGTGGCGGCATACAGGCTGGCCGGAGTGTCCACCGGATCATCCGTTGCAAAAGGTACACGCGTGCTCATGCCGTATACACTGCTGCTGCTTGCATAGACCAGGTGAAGGGGCTTGTGGTGCCGGCACACCTCAAGGATGTTCATGAAGCCGACAATGTTCGACGAGATGTATGCATCCGGGTTGTCGATGCTATAGCGCACACCGGCCTGCGCGGCAAGGTGACAAACGATGGCGGGCTTGTGCTTGGAGAAGATCGAATCAATCAGCCCCTTGTCTTCAAGATCACCCCGATAGAAGGTGACGCTCTCTCCAAGGATGTCGAGACGGGCCTGCTTAAGAGTCGGATCGTAATAGTCGTTACAGTTGTCGAGGCCGACAACGTTCCAGCCGTCACTCGCCAGGCGTCGGGCCAGGTGAAAGCCAATAAAACCGGCGATTCCGGTGATGAAGATCGTTTGCTGCGTCAACATATCATTTCCCCGCGCAAAGATACGCCGAGTGTTTGCGGGCATCTTGTAATTTCTCACGCATGAAAACACGTCTGCTTAAACTGGCCCCCTTGCTGATCGCACTTGCCACGATCATGGCCTACTGGAAGCTGTTCGACTCCACGAAGCAGTTCACGGCCTATGATGACAATGCGTACGTAACGAATCAGCGGCTGGTGAAGAACATGTCGTCGGCCACCGTGATGGAGATCTTCACACCCTCTACATCGGTGGCCAGCAACTATCATCCGCTAACGGTACTGTCGCTGGCGATCGACTACAAACTGTGGGGTCGCAATGCACGAGCATTTGGTCTTGTGAACCTCACCCTGCACATCGTCACCTCAATCCTGGTCCTACTGCTGCTCAGACGTCTGATAGGGGGCGACCTTCTGCCCGAACTGGGAGCACTGTGGTTTGCCATTCATCCGCTTCACGTAGAGAGCGTGGCGTGGATCTCTGGACGTAAAGATGTACTCTTCGGAGTATTTTTTGTGACGTCGATCATTGCTTATCTGCGCTATCTAGACGCACCACGCAGGAGTGCCCTGGCTCTCTGCTTTGTAGCATTCGTGCTTTCGTGCCTCTCAAAGCCGACGGCGATCGTGCTTCCGCTGGTTCTCGTGATGCTCGACCTCTGGCACGGTGGCGGCTTCACCGTGCGCCGTGTGGTTGAGAAACTCCCCTTCGTGGTTGTCTCTATTGTGATGGGGCTCATCACCCTCCGCCTTCAAACCGCCGACGGCGCAGTTGCCGACTTGGCTACGTTCAGCATCGCAGAGAGAATCGGCATTGCCTCCTACGGCTTCGCGATGTACTGGATCAAGTTCATCTGGCCCCTTTCCCTGAACGCCTTCTATCCCTACCCGCACGTTGGTGGCGCATTTGCAATGCCGGGGTACTATTATGCTTTCGCGGCAATGCCGGTGTTCGTTTTGGTGTTGGTGGTGGGACGGTTTTGGACATCAACCGGCGAGACGGCGTCTCTTGTCTCTCGTCTCTCGTCTCTTGTCTCTCGTCTCTCGTCTCTTGGCCTCGCCTGGTACACCATCACCATCATCCTTGTCTTGCATATCATTTCTGTTGGACAGGTGATCATGGCCGACCGGTATACCTACATCCCGATGGTCGGAATGTTGTGCGTTGCACTTTCCGGCGTTGCAATGTTGATGCGCAAATGGAGATCGCTCGCATGGGGTGTCATAACGGTGTTTACAGTCACCCAAGGAGTGCTCACCTTCCGTCAGGTTGGCATGTGGCACGATACCGAGACTCTCTGGACGAGCATTTTAGAGCGTTCCGGCAACACTGGAAGTCCTGCCGAGATACGTCGCAAGAACCTCTCCGATGGCTACCTGCCCATTTACATCTACAGAGGCATCCACTCGTTTGAGTCAGGCAACGCCGAGGCAGCCTACGAAGATCTTCGCTCGCTGCTCACCTACCCCTCGCCCCGTACCGACGCCTATGAGCGACTCGGCCTGCTGGCCGGCATGATGGGCAAGATCGACGAATCGATCAGCGCCTATACCAGCGCCATCAACCTCGGCAACGCCTCAGCCGACGCATATCTCAACCGCGGCATCAGCTATCTGCGAACCGGGCGTCCCGCCGAAGCCTCTGCCGACTTCGAAACAGGGCTTGCGCGCAATCCCCTGCCGGAAACGGAAGCGATGCTGAGGAAGGGGCTGGGGAGGATTACGGATTACTGATTGCGGAGGACCTCATCTTCCGATCGCTTCGGCCAGAGCATTGAGGAGATGGTCGTACTGCTGACGCAGCTGGTCGGGCATGGCTTGGCGCTGACGTTGCACGGCGTCCATGTCACCCCGCACGAGGGGGCCGGTGATGGGAAACGGCCGGCCCTGCTGTATCGCCTCAATGGCGTTCTCCACTGTCTGCCGCATGATGGGGGCAAGGAACGTCTCAACGGGAATGTCCACATCCTCTGCGAGCTTTCGCGCAAGGTCATAGGCGGCATAGGTGAAGTTCGATGCTGCAACGGCAGCCGCATGATATCGACGCTTTGAAACGGCATCGGTCCGTGGCAAACGAAAGGGAACGCCCCCTGTCAGGCTCACAAACTCAGCCGTTGATTCCCAAGCATCATCATCACACTCCACGCCCCATCCGATACTGTCGAGCAGTGCCGCATCCGCCTTGGCAAACGTCTGAAAAGGATGTGCCGCCGATATCAGCGCTCCGTGCTCTTTCAGGGGGCAAAGCACATCGCTTCCGCGCGAACCATTGACGTGCAAAACAAGCACACCCGTAAGTGCGTGCGCGTAGTGCTCCGCAAGAAGCGCGACGGAATCGGTGAGTTGTGAGTCGCGGCAAGCGAGGACGATGACGGAAGCACTGGAAGACGGAATTACCGAAGTACCGAGGGACAAGAACTCTCTGGCAGACACCAGATTGACAGCAACCGTAATTCCATCATCACCGAGCTTGAACTTCACTGACGTGCCGACCTTTCCGGCACCGATGATCGTAACGTTCGTGATCATGAAAGGGGCTCGAGTGTGTAGTCGTCTTTGCCGTCCTTCATGGACCAACCGAGAGTACCCAATTCCGAACGAAGCCTGTCGGCCTCGGCCCAATCCTTGGCAGTGCGGGCGGCCCATCGCTGATCGGCGATACTGCGAACATCATTAGGAACAACAAGAGCCGGACGAGGTGAAAACGACCATACGGCCAACACGTTATTGATCGAGCGGAGCGCGTTGAGAACCTGTTGTGCGTGCTCTTTTGAGTTCTTTGCGTCGGCATTTGCAGCCAGGTACTCGTACATCCGCGCAAGAGCTTGAGGAACGTTCAGATCGTCGGCAAAAGCTTCCGCAACGGCCAACGGCATGGATGATTTATCCGCAGCTTCGGGCACACCTGCCACGTCGATCAGATCCCATATCACATTCTGCACACGCCCCCTGGCAACAGAGGCTGCCCTCAGACTATCGAATGTAAAGTTCAGCACGGCCCGGTAGTGTGCCAGCATAAGCGTCAGGCGTACATCAAGCGGATCACATCCCTGCTTCATGAGGTCGCGGAGTGTGAAGAAGTTGCCGAGCGACTTCGACATCTTCTTTCCTTCGACTTCCAGGAACTCGTTGTGCATCCAGAAGCGCGCCTGATCGTGTACGTGGTAGCCGGCGCAGCACTGGGCGAGCTCATCTTCGTGGTGCGGAAAGCGCAGGTCAACGCCACCCGTATGGATGTCGAACGGAAGTCCAAGAAGCTCCTTTGACATCGCAGAACATTCAATGTGCCAGCCCGGACGTCCGGGCAGGTCTTCACCATTGAGCGCGAAGTCCCAATACGGCTCGTCGTCTTTTCGCCCCTTCCAGAGAACGAAATCACTCACCGACTCACGATCGTATTCATCGGCGTCGATGCGGACACCTTCGCGGAAGTTCTCGGTGTCGATGGTGAAGAGACGTCCGTACGTGTGTTTCTTCGAGTATGCGGCAACATCGAAGTACACCGATCCTTCCGACGTGTAGCCATATCCTGCCGCAATTATCTCGCGGATAAGGTCCTGCATCTGACCGATGTAATCCGTCGCCCTCGGCATCTGTGCGAAGTGCGACATCTCTATGCCCAGTGACGTCAGGTCAGCCCGAAACTCCTGTTCGAAATGCCCGGTATAGGCTCTGAGATTCGCCCTCAGATCGTCAGACTGCTGACCCATCTCCGAGCGCCACTTGGCCGAGCCGACGGAACTATCGCGGATGGTCTTATCATCAACGTCGGTGACGTTCATCACCCAACGGACAGGGTAGCCCCCTACCTCGCGAAGCACCCTCTGAAGCACGTCCGTGAACACAAATGCCCGCATGTTCCCCAAATGCGCCACATCGTACACCGTGGGTCCGCAGGAATATATGCGCACGACCTCCGCGTCAAGGGGCGTGAAGAGATCAATTCGCTTCGTAAGAGTGTTGTAGAGGTGCAGTTGCATTGTGCAAAGATAAGGCTGGGCCCCGGCCTGCGCCGGGGCAACGGTGTTCCGTCATCCCGGCGAAGGCCCGTCATCCCGGCGAAGGCCCGTCATCCCGGCGAAGGCCCGTCATCCCGGCGAAGGCCGGGATCCATCTTCATGCCCCATTAAAACACATGGGCCCCGGCCTGCGCCGGGGCGACGATATTCCGTCATCCCGGCGAAGGCCCGTCATCCCGGCGAAGGCCCGTCATCCCGGCGAAGGCCCGTCATCCCGGCGAAGGCCGGGATCCATGCGCAACTGTCACGCTCACCGAAGAATATTGCTCTAGAGTGGGAACAAGTGAAATCAGGTATTGTTATGCGACGTTTCCTTCAACCCGCTGTTTACATCTTGGCATCGCGCCGAAACGGCACCCTATATGTCGGGGTGACGTCAAACTTGCTCCAACGAGTATGGCAGCATAAGAATCATCTCCTACCGGGATTCACTTCAAAGTACGATGTTAAGCTGCTGGTCTACTTTGAATTGCACGCCACGATGGCAGAGGCAATTCGGCGTGAGAAGGCCATTAAAGAATGGAAGCGAGCTTGGAAGATTCGCCTAATTGAAGAACGCAATCCAAGCTGGTCAGATCTGTGGGCTGAGATTGCTAAACAGTGAATCATAACGAAGGGGTAATCCTGGGCCCCGGCCTGCGCCGGGGCGACGATATTCCGTCATCCCGGCGAAGGCCCGTCATCCCGGCGAAGGCCCGTCATCCCGGCGAAGGCCGGGATCCATCTTCATGCCCCATTAAAACACATGGGCCCCGGCCTGCGCCGGGGCGACGATGTTCCGTCATCCCGGCGAAGGCCCGTCATCCCGGCGAAGGCCCGTCATCCCGGCGAAGGCCGGGATCCATCTTCATGCCCCATTAAAACACATGGGCCCCGGCCTGCGCCGGGGCGACGAACGTCTCATTCACATGATTCACCCCAAAATGATACACCACGTCTTTGTACGACGGTGTGTCATAGATAACGAGGTCGGGGCGTTTGCCGGACTCGATCGAGCCGGTGAGATGTGAGATGCCCAGCGCCGCCGCACCATTGATGGTTGCCGCAACGATGGCCTCCTCGATGCTCATGCCCATGTTTATGCAGGCAAGCGAGAGGATGGTCTGCATGCTCTCGGTAAAGCATGAACCGGGATTACAGTCGGTGGCAAGGGCCACGATAGCCCCCTCACTGATCATCATCCGCGCATCAGGAAATGGCAGACGCAGGGTATAGGCCGTGCCGGGAAGCAGGGTGCAGACGACGCCTGCGTCGCGGAGCTTGCGGACCTCTGTGATGGTGCTGTGCTCGAGATGGTCGGCACTGATGCAGCCAAGCTCGGCGGCCATGTCGGAGGCACCAACAAGGGCGATCTCGTCAGCGTGGACCTTTAGCTTGAGGCCCTGCTCACGCGCCGCACGCAGAATGCGAGTGCTCTGCTCACGGTCGAAGAAGCCCCGGTCGGTAAAGACGTCGCAGAATTCGGCTATGCCCTGCTCGGCGACGGCTGGAAGCATGTCGTTGATAACGATGTTGACGTATGCCTCGGGGTCGTGACGCCATTCAGGGGGCACGGCATGGGCACCAAGGAACGTAACGTGAATATGAGCTCGACCCTCCCGCTTGAGACGTCCGGCAGCCTCGAGCAGACGAAGCTCACTGTCGAGGTCCAGCCCGTAGCCGCTCTTGATCTCGATGGTCGTCGTGCCATGGCGCACCGCTGAGTCCACCAGCCGACGTCCCACCTCGACAAGTTCATCCACCGTTGCGCTGCGCACGGCCTTCATGGTGGTGAGTATTCCGCCCCCTTCCGCAGCTATCTCTGCGTAGGTGGCACCGGCCAGACGCCGTGCAAATTCGTGCGCCCGAGATCCGGCAAAGACCATGTGCGTGTGACTGTCCACAAAGCCCGGCATCACGGTGCGCCCCGTACAGTCCACCAGCGTCGCCCCGTGACGATACTCCTGAGGCATGTCTGCGCTGGCACCCACCCAGAGGATCGAGTGCTCATCGTGCACAACGCATCCGCCGGCGATCTCCCCCACATCGCGCATCTTATCACCGGTCAGATAAGGGGCTCCGCCTGACCGAACGGTCACGAGCGATGCGATGTTGGTAAGGATCGTTATCATTCGCGCTCCCCCGCCACGTCGCGACTGCTCCTATGCTCGGCCCGTGTGCGCGCCTTCGCTAGCTGCCGCTCAATGACAAGGTCCGCAAGGTGAATCGGCACCTCCGTGGGAAACGCCTTCGACATGATCTCATTGACCGCATTTTCCTTGACGTCGATCCGATACAGGATCGCCATGAGCTTCTCCGGATTGCGCGTAAGCAACTCGGTTATGCGGTTGATGAGAAGAGAGCGGAGCTCGTCACCCCGGCGAAGGCCGGGGTCCATCTCAAACGCCGTCTCAATCCTTTCGATCGCACTCTGCACGATCGGGTCATTAGCGTCGATCGGTTGGTTTGGTTCAGAGGACATCGCTGCGTCCTTGTTCGCGAAGGGTCTTGACGATCAGCTTGACGTCTTGGGCGCGCTCTTTGGGGCAGACCATGGTAGCGTCGGGGGTGACCACGACCACCATGTCATCCAGGCCGACGCCGGTGACCACGTGTGAGTCGCTGTGGGCGTTGACGATCACGCTGTTGTTGGTATCGATCACCGTGCAAGCCCCTTGAACAACATTACCCTGCGCATCCTGCTGCTGCATACGGTCGAGCGAGTCCCACGATCCTACGTCGTCCCACGGGAACGATGCCGGAACAACGAAGACGTTCGACGCGCGCTCCATCACTCCATAGTCGATCGAAATGTCGGGTTGACTTGCGAATGCAGCTTCAAGCGCGTTCATATCATTCGATGCAATTGCCTCGGTCATCGGCTGAATGCCGGCTCCGACCTCCGGCAATACCGAATGCATTGCTGAGGCAAGCGCGTGCGTGCGCCAGAAGAACATTCCGCTGTTCCACACATACTCGCCGCTGCGCAGGTATTGCATTGCCACGTCGATTGTTGGCTTCTCTCTGAATTCAGCCACCTTGGTCACCTGTGAGGGGGCTGCCCGATCTGTCATGCGTATGTACCCATAACCCGTCTCCGGACGCGTGGGTGGGATTCCCAATGTGACCAGTGCATCGTTCCGCATCGCATGATCAAGGGCGACCGTAACATCGTGACGAAATGCCTCGACATTCCCGATGAAATGATCGGCCGTTAGCACGGCCATCAATGCATCGCCCCGTTCGCGTGCTTCGATCACACTGCAAGCCAATGCAAGACACGGCGCCGTGTTGCGCTTGGCCGGTTCGGCGATCACGTTCTCAGGGGGCAGCCCCGGCAACGCATCGATGATCGGCTGCTGCAGAACGCGGCTCGTAATGATCAGAATCCGCTCCGGCGGAATGATCGGAGCGATCCGGTCGATCGCCTCTTCGATCATCATGCGCTCGGAGGTCAGCCGCAGCAGCTGCTTGGGTTTCTTCGTGCGCGAAAGGGGCCAGAACCGTTCACCGGATCCACCGGCCATGATCACTGCGTAGGCGTTCATTGATGTGCCTGAAGTACTTCAAGAATCTGGACGGCGTTGGTGGCCGCCCCTTTGCGAAGATTATCGGCCACGATCCACAACAGCACGCCGTGGTCGACGGATGAATCGGGCCGGATGCGTCCCACATATACGGCGTCCGTGTCGTTTGAGGTCGACGGCATCGGGTAGACGTCGTTGGCTGGGTCGTCCATCACGACGATGCCCGGAGACGCAGAAAGCAGAGTACGCACTTCGTCGGGCGGGCAGGCCCGAAGCGTCTCGACTGCCACCGCCTCACCATGTCCACCGACGACGGGCACACGCACACACGTGACGGCAAGGGGCAAGGCATCGCTATGCAGAATGCGACGGGTTTCGCGGACGATCTTGATCTCTTCTTCCGAGCCCCCTGACAATTCATCGATCGTGTGAAAGACCGTGTTGCCGGCCAGACGGTGCGGGGTGATGCGCGTCGCGGGCTCGGTCCCGGCAAGCTCGGCCTCAAGCTGGTCAATGCCCTTTTGTCCGGCCCCGCTCGGCGTCTGATAGGTGCTCACCACCACGCGCTTCAGTCCAAACGCCTCGGCAAGGGGCTTCAGGGCCACCACCAGCTGGATGGTGCTGCAGTTCGGGTTGGCGATGATGCCCCGATGCTTCAGAGCATCGTCGGGATTGACCTCCGGCACAACAAGGGGCACGCTCGGATCCATGCGCCATGCACTTGAGTTGTCGATGACCACACAGCCGCGAGCGGCGGCGATGGGCGCAAACTCTCTGCTGACAGACCCGCCGGCACTGAATAGGGCGACGTCGATTCCGTCGAACACTTCCGGTGTGAGCTCGACCACGGTAAGGGGCTGACCTCGGAACAGGAATGTCTCGCCTGCTGAGCGCTTTGATGCGGCCACGACGAGCCGGTTGACGGGAGTGTGACGTTCCTCAAGAACGCGGAGCATCGTCCGTCCGACAAGCCCCGTGGCACCAATAATTGCTACGTTCATTGACGGCGAAGATACGCGCCCACCTACTTTTGCATGATGACGCGTTCGGTACTCATCGTGATGGTTCTCGGCTCCTTCTGGCTCGGTGCTCAGGAAGGGGAAGGCATCCCGTTTGAGGGACGGATCGTCTATGACCTCAATCACATCGAGTCGGCAAGCGTGACCTCGGCTTCGATCTTCGTCTCCGATGCTCTGCTCCCGCTGGCCGTGGGCGTTCCGGCCTTGCTCTATGGCGGCAGCTTTCTGATGGAAGAGGGTCCGAATCAGCGCCGCGCCGCCGAGTCAGGCGTGCAAATCGGATTGACCATGGGCGCGACCTACGCCGCAGTGTTTGCCGCCAAGGCGATCTTTGACCGGGATCGACCGTATCAGTCATTTCCCGGGCTGATCACCAATCGTCACCCTGCGGGCGATCCGCTAGGGTCGTCCTTCCCATCCGGACATTCCGCCGGAGCAGCCGCCTTGGCCACCTCGCTCAGTCTCTGCTACCCCGAGTGGTACGTCATCGTCCCATCGGTCGGCTATGCCCTGTGGACGGGCTTCGCGCGGATGAATCTCGGCGTACACTACCTCAGCGACGTGCTTGCCGGTTATGCCCTGGGCGCCGGCGTGGCCTATGGCGTGCACCTTCTTCGCACCGAGGTCTTCGATGTCACCGAACCATTTCTGCCCGGCGCCCCTTCGGCCGGCAGCCTCGGCGTTGGCATGCGCGGTAGCACCCCTCTTCTGGCCATTTCGTTCTCGTTTTGATGCGCGTCGCCTGCGTCCAATTCGCCCCCTGCTTTGGTGACCTCGACGTCAACACACGCCGCATCGTCGACGAGATCCACCGCATCGAAGCCGATGTGATCGTCTTTCCGGAGTTGGCCACCTCGGGCTACCTGCATATCGGCCCCGAAGAGGTCGCCCGCATCGCTGAACCCCTGGGTGGTCCGCACACCTCGCAGATCATCACCGCCGCCGAACAGGCCGGCAAAGTGGTCGTGTGCGGCTTCGCCGAGGCCGCCGTCACGTACTTCAACTCCGCATTGATCGCCGGCAAGGGGCTACCGAGCCCCCTTGTGTATCGTAAGACGCATCTTTTTTACAAGGAGACGCTCGGCTTTACATCGGGCGATACGGGGTTCTTCGTCACCCACCTGCCGCACTTGGACTGCAACCTGGGCGTGATGATCTGTTATGACTGGCGCTTCCCCGAGAGCGCCCGCGCACTTGCATTGAAGGGGGCGGACCTGATCGCCTGCCCATCCAACCTCATCACACACGTCTGGCGCATGGCCATGCCGGTGCGCGCACTCGAGAACAAGGTATATCTGGCGGTGGCCAACCGCACAGGAACGGATCACAACGCCGGCGAAGATGTCTCGTTCAACGGTCAAACGGCCATCTATTCTTACAACGGCTCGGTGCTTGCCGACGCATCCGCCACCGATGATGCCGTTGTTGTTGCCGAGATCACACCGGCAGACACGCGCAATAAGGCGATCAATGCGGTGAATGATCTGTTTGGAGACAGAAGAGTTGGTAGTTACTAGTTACTAGTTACTAGTTACTAGTTACTAGTTACTAGTTACTAGGGGTTGCGCTGTTTTCTCTCAGTTTGGCAATGGTGCGGCTGAGCATCTTGAGGACATGCTGTGCACACACCTCAATCTCTTGGATTTCCGGCGGCAGAACGGAGGGCTCACTCTCGAGCAAGCCTATCCAGTAGTAGGTTTCGGCGAGCTCTTTCTCAGCGACTTTCAACTTGTGTATGAAGTCCTTTCGTGACTCGGCATACTTCGCTTCGCGAATGTTTGCTCCAACTGAAGTGGAGCAACGCAGCAGTTGAGACAGGAGCGGACGGTCTAACGGGTAACCCTTCGCAAGCGCATGGCACAGCTTTCGGACCAGGCGCCCAAGCATTATGGATTCGTAGGCCAGCGGCCCGTCCTCCCGCGATTTCATGATGATGTCTTTTGAGTTCATACATGCTTAGTGCGCTCCCCACCCAAAACGTGACATGCACTGCACCTCGTACCTCGTACCTCGTACCTCATACCTCGTACCTCGTACCTCGTAACTAGTAACTAGTAACTAGTAACTAGTAACTAGTAACTAGTAACTAGTAACTAGTAACTAGTCTCTATCTTCGCCCATGACCTTTTCCTCAGTCTCACGCATCCACTTTGTCGGCATCGGTGGCTCGGGTATGAGCGGAATTGCCGAGATCCTTCTGTCGCAGGGATTTGCAGTGAGCGGCTCGGACCTTGCCGAGAGTGCCACCACGGAGCATTTAGCTTCGATGGGAGCGGTGATCTACAAGGGTCATGCAGCATCGAACATCGAAGGGGCGGAGGTAGTGGTGTACTCCTCGGCAGTGCGTCCAACGGAGAATCCCGAAACGTTGGCTGCGTTGGAGCGCAAGATTCCCGTGATCCGCCGCGCTGAGATGCTCTCCGAAGTTTCGCGTCTGAAGTACACGCTGGCCATCGCAGGGACGCATGGGAAGACCACCACGACGTCGATGTGCGGGCTGGTAATGATGAAGGCGGGCCTGGACCCGACCGTGATCGTAGGTGGGCGGCTCACCGGACTCGGCGGTTCGAATGCGCGACTGGGTGCGGGCGACTGGGTGGTTCTTGAGGCCGACGAGTATGACCGCTCGTTCCTGCAGCTGCTGCCCACCATTGCCGTGGTGACGAATATCGAGGCCGATCATCTGGACATCTACAGCGACCTTGATGACATTAAGGGGGCCTTTACGGAGTTTGCCAACAAGGTACCATTCTACGGAGCCGCCCTGGTGTGTCTGGATGATCCGGGCGTGCGCGACGTGATGCCTGATATCAAGCGCGTGATCATCACCTATGGCACCACTCCACAATGCGATGTGCGGGCCAGCAACATCTCCTACAGCGAGCAAAGCAGTGCCTACGACCTGACCTACCGTGGTGAGCCCCTTGGCAGAATCGTGCTCAACGTACCCGGTGAGCACAATGTGCTCAACTCCCTTGCCGCATGCGGTATGGCGCTGCAATGCGCAGTAGCGCCCGACGTGATCCGTCAGGCCCTGGCCGAATTCGGCGGCGTGTACCGCCGGTTCGAGATCAAGGGCGAAACGCCCGACGGTGTGCTGGTGATCGATGACTATGCTCACCACCCCACAGAGATCCAGGCAACGCTCGAGGCAGCCAGAAACGGGTGGAATCGGCGCATTGTGGCAGTCTTTCAGCCCCATACCTATAGCAGGACGCGTGACTTCTATAAGGAGTTCGCAACCTCGTTTGACAATGCCGATGTAATCGTCCTGATGGACGTGTATCCTGCTCGCGAACAGCCCATCGAAGGCGTCAGTGGGCGGATCATTGCCGATGCGGCACGCGATGCCGGACACCGTCACGTTCACTATGCTGAGCGCCTCGAAGATGTGTCCGAGACGCTAAAAGACCTCCTCAGGCCCGGGGACATCCTCCTGACAATGGGGGCCGGTGACGTATGGCGCGTAGGTTCCAAGCTCGGCATCTGACTATTTTTGCAGTCCGCTCGTCTGAGCCGCGTCATATCTCGCACCTCTTTTTCCAGAATCTCATGCTGATTCCTGCCATGATGTCATCCGTTCGGAGCATCTGCGTGCTCCTTCTGCTTGGTCTCGTATCCATTCCGGTAGTTGCCCAGAAGAAGGCAGCTCCTTCAAAGCGGACCGCCGCAAAGGCGGCACCTGCAGCCACCTCATACGATCCCGCCGCTGTGCTTGCCACCGTGGGCTCAGAGTCTGTACGCCTCGGAGAGGTGGAGCGGGCGTTCCAGAAGAACCTCACGCGGCGCGACACACGCCTCTCGAGCGTCCCTCGCGATACGGCCCTTGAGTTCCTGCGCCTCTACGTCAACTACCGACTGAAGGTGGCCGATGCCCGTGACAGGGGGCTGGCCAACGATTCAGCTGTGCGCGTGGACCTGCAGAACAACCGTCGCCTTCTGTCCGAGACGTTCTACTTCGACAAGGCCGTTGCCGAAAGCCGCATTCGCGAACTCTCCGGACGTCGACTCTATGAACTTGAGATCGGCGTCATCCTCTGCGCCGTTCCCGAACAGTCAACGCGCGGATGGGACTCGCTGGCAAGCCGGCTCAAGGCAGAGCGCCTGATCGCAAGCATCAAGGCTGGCGCCGACTTCGACAAGATCGCACGCGACTCGTCGGACGATAAAGAAACGGCCGGCAATGGCGGTCGGCTGCCATGGATCAGCGGCGGATCGATCATCAAGATCGTTGAAGATGCCGCCTATAGCCTGCCTGCCGGTGGACTCTATGATCGCCCCCTGCCATCGCGCTACGGGTACTTCATCGTCAAGGTCCATCAGCGCACGCCTCGTGTGAGCGTGAAGTTCCGCCATATCCTGCTGACGCCGAACGATACCCGAGACACCATGGCAACAGATCGATTTGCCGACACGTTGATCTCGATCCTGAACATGAAGCCGTCTCAGCAGAACACCACGCTGACGCAGCGTAAGCTCACGCCAACAGGTGATGCGTTTGCCGACCTTGCGCGCGCGTATTCGGACGACAAGACCTCGTCGGCCAAGGGCGGCTTCCTGGGCGGCGCATACTCGCGCTCTTCGGGCATGGAGAACAACGGCTCTCGCCTTGTAAAGCCCTTTGAGGATGCCATCTTCGCGCTGAAGGACGGGCAGATCTCCACCAAGATCAAGACAATCTTCGGAACCCATATCATCATCCGCGACTCGTCGCGCGTACCCGATTCGCTGGCTGAGTACGATGCTGCCAAGCGCACGTATCGTCGACTGTACTATGAAGAGGATAAGCGTATGGTGCTCGACTCCGTGCGCAAGTCCATGAACTCCGGCTGGGACGAAGGCGTGCTGTCGGAGCTTCTTCGCAGCATCGATTCGACCAAGAACACGCAGGATACGTCGTGGACGCGGACCATTCCGGAGGGGCTGCTCGAGCGGGTGATCTTCCGTCTGCCCGGCGCTGAACTGACGGTACGCCAGTTCTCCGATACGCTGCGCCGTCGCATCGACATGCGCGGCTTTACTCTGAACCGCCCGGGTCTGGATCGTGCCATCAACAAGATCGCCGACCCGGTGATCCTTGAGCGTGCAACCTCGCGCCTCGAAGAGACATACCCTGAGTTTGCAGCCCTCATGCAGGAGTTCAACGACGGCATCCTGCTTTTCAAGGTCGAAGAGAAGGAAGTCTGGAGCAAACTCAAGTTCGACACCACCGACGCACGGGCGTTCTTCGACAGTAATCCGGGCCGCTGGATGACCGAGCAGAAGTATGATCTGACCGAGGTCTACGTGCTGACAGATTCCCTCGTTACCATCGTCAAGTCAGAACTGGACGCGGGCAAGGACATCGCCGATGTGGCAGCCGCCTACACTCAGCGTGACGGAATGAGAGAGCAGCGCGGCAAGCTCGCCTCTGTTTCGCCAAAGACCTCGAAGTCGGCCCAGCTGGTCGCCTCCAACGTCAAGGTCGGCCAGACCATCGGACCGGTAAAGCTCGAAGCAGGATGGGCATTCATCCGTCTCGACGGCATCATTCCGCCACAGCAGAAGACCTTTGAATCCTCCATCTCGGAGCTGGCACCGGTGTATCAGGACGCTCTGCAGAAGAGGTTGACGGAGAATTGGCTCTCCGGCGTGCGCGGCAAGCATGCCGTGAGCTACAATGCCGGCAACATCGACAAGATCTGGGGAGCCCCCTCACAGAAGTCCGGATCGAAGTGACCATGACCACCGTCTGCGTTCGCACACCGATCCTTGTAGCCCTCATTCTCCTGTCAGGGGGCTTGATGGTTCGCGCACAGGATGCCATGGAGGCGATCGTTGCCGTCGTCGGACGTGAGATCATTCTTCAGTCCGACATCGCCGGTCAGGTCGAGGCAATGGCGCAGCGCGACCCACGCGTCAACCGCAAAGACGCAGACCTGCGTCGGGCCATCCTTGATCAGCTGATCAACGAAAAGCTTGTGCTGACGAGGGCTCAGGAGGACACGACGATTGAGATCACGGACGAGGATATCTCCTCGCGCATGGACTATCAGATCCAGATGCTGGTGCAGCAGTTCGGCTCCGAGAAGCGCATCGAAGATGTCTATGGGATGAGCATCAGCAAGATCAAGAAGGATTTCCGCGAGGAGATCCGCAAGCGTCTCTACATTGAACGGATCCAGCAGAAGATGTTCACCGATGTGAAGGTGAGCCGCACCGACGTGGAGAACTTCTACGCCAAGTACAAAGACTCGATCCCGAAGATCTCAGAACGCGTCGACCTTTACCACATCGTCAAATACGTAAAGGCCTCTGACGAAGACAGCAAGCAGGCGCAGCAGCTCGCGCTGCGCATCCGCGACTCGGTCGCTGTCGGTGGATCGTTCAGCGATTTTGCACGACGCTACTCCGGTGACGTTGCCTCGGCCGCCAACGGCGGTGACCTCGGCACGGTGGAGAAGGGCAAGTTCGTGCCGACCTTCGAAGCTGCTGCCTTTGCACTCGAAGCAAACGAGATATCCCAACCCGTTGAATCACCCTTCGGATGGCACATCATTCAGCTCATCAGCAAGACCTCGTCGTCCATCACCAGTCGGCACATCCTTATCAAGGTTGGCCAAAGCGACAAGGATCGCAAGGCTGCCACCGACGACCTTTTGGCGCTGAAAGCGCGCGTTGCCGCCGGAGAGAACTTCGAAGATCTAGCGCGCAAGGTCAGCGATGAGCGCGAAACGCAAGGTTTTGGTGGTGCCATGGGGCTTGTGGAACTCGAGCGCCTGCCGGGCGAAATGCGGTCGATCATCACGGCCCTACCCGACGGTGGTGTGTCCGACCCGCTGCCGTATGCAGCCGATCCAACAAAGCCGGGCTATCACATCCTCTATCGCAAGCGTTTGGTGCCGGAACACGCACCAACCATTGCCAATGACTATAAGCAGCTCGAACAACTGGCCCTGATGGAAAAGCGTCAGCGCCTCGAACGTGACTGGATAGCCGATCTGCGCAAGAAACTGTACTGGGAAGTGCGGTAGGGCCCGGGCCCCGACCTGCGTCGGGGCGACGATGGCAGTCATCTCCGGCACTCTATCTTTGCACGCATGCTTTCGAAGTCCACCAAGTTCTTTCTGCTCCTGTTGCTGCTGGGCGGCGTTGTCTGGATAGGCGGCGGCATTGCCCGCATGGTTGTCGGATACAGCGTCTTTGTGCCCGGTACCTTGGAGTGGAACCCTGCCTTGTCTGACCAGGCACGCATCCAAAGCGTCTGGCTCTACACTCTGCTGGGCGGCTGGACTGATTGGTCGTGGGCGGCGGCAACGGTTGGTGGACTTGGAGTGATCGTTTCACTTCGTTCACAGTTCCGTCGGCACGGCTGGCTGCTGATGTCGGCCATTCTCTTCGTGCTGATCCTGCCGGTTCAAGCCTATGTGGCCAGTGAGGACTATCGACTCTGGATGTATTTCGACCGGCTTACCGGTCTGCCCCTTGCCGAGCCGGGAGAAATCGAGCGGATCTTCCTTCTCCGGTTCTCCAGCACCCTCGTCAACGTCCTTGTTGCCCTCTCAATGCTCGCCTCTATTACGATCATCGCTCTCGGGGCCCTTCAGCCCCTTCACAATCCTAACCCACAGACGTCGAATGAAAGCTGAAAAACTCCTCGAGGAACTGACGGCACTTGCCAACTCGCTCGAATACTCGGTGCGCAGAGAGCAGGGGGCTTTTCGTGGCGGCGCCTGTGTGGTGCGCGAAAAGCGTCTCGTCATCATCAACCGGTCAATGCCGTTTGAGGCAGCCGCCGTGATTCTTGCCAGAGCCCTATGCACGATCGTGCCGGAGGATGCATTCATGAAGCCGGCCGTGCGCGACATCATAGAACGCGAGCGCAACTGGGTTGCCAGCCATCCGGGTGTGACGTTTGAACCCGTAACGAAAGAGGCAGCGTGACGCGCTGTGCCACCGTAGCCATTGTCGGACGTCCCAACTCCGGCAAATCGACGCTTCTGAATGCGATCCTCGAGATGCATCTGAGCATCGTCACGGCAAAGCCGCAGACCACGCGTCGGCGCGTACTTGGGATCGACACCACCGGAGACACGCAGCTTGTGTTTCTTGACACGCCGGGGCTGCTGAAACCGAAGTATCGTCTTCAGCGCTCGATGATGGGATACGTCGAGGAGTCTCTCGATGAATCGGACATCATTTGCGTGGTGGTCGACACGCCCAAGGCCATTGCCCGCGGGACGGTGCTCGATCCGATGTGGCAGGAGGAACTTGAAAAGAGAAAGCGCCCGACCGTGCTCGTTCTCAACAAGATGGATGCCGTTGGGATTCGCAAGGAAGCGCTGCCACTGATGGATGAGGCCAGCAAGAGCGGTCTGTTCACGACGACCATTGCCCTGTCTGCCAAGGATAACAAGTACGTCGACGAGCTGCTGAAGATTCTTCGCGGTCTCGCACCTGAGGCTCCGTTTGCCTTCGACCCGGAAATGGCCTCGGATCAGACCGACCGGTTCTTTGTCGGAGAGTTCATTCGTGAGTCGGTCTTCAAACAGTTCACCGAAGAGGTTCCGTACGCCACCGAGGTGATGATCACGGAGTTCAAGGAGAACGACGAGGGCAAGTGGTATATCTCGGCTGACGTCATCGTGGAGCGCGACAATCAGAAGGCCATCATCATTGGTGCCGGCGGTGCTGCGCTCAAGAGGATCGGATCGACGGCGCGGGCAACCATTGAGGAATACCTCGGTCACCCGGTCTACCTCGAGCTATACGTCAAGGTTCGCCGCGATTGGCGCAATGACCGCGCCCAGCTCTCGTCGATGGGATACTGATAACGACCTGTAAGTTTGATCGATGCGCTCAGCCCCCTACCTCCTGCTTGCTCTGCTGGTGCTGGTTCTTGCCGGATGTTCCTCGTCGGACACCGCCAAGAAGACCAAGACCGTTGACGACCTCTTTACCGAGGGGAAGGTAGCCTATGATGAGGGCAACTGGCTTGAGGCGCAGACCAAGTTTGACGTGATCAAGCTGCAGTATCCGGCATCGCAGTATGCCGACGATGCGCAGTTCTACCTGGCCGAGATCAACTTTCAGCGCAGCGAGTATATCATGGGCGCATTCAACTACAATCAGCTGCGCCGCTCCTACCCGTCGAGTGAATTCATCCGTGAGGCCATGTACAAGGCTGCACTCTGCTATGACAAGCTGGCGCTGCCGGCTGATCGGGACCAGGAGAACACACGCAAGGCCATCCTGGCATATACGGACTTCCAGTCCATGTTCATGCGGGACTCGTTATCGTTGGAGGCCACAAAGCGTATCCGCGATCTCAGGGATCGGCTGGCTGAGAAATACTGGCTTGCCTCGCAGCATTACCAGAGGACCTTTGCCCGAAGGGCGGCGGTGATCCAGCTTGAGGCGATCATTGATGAGTTTCCCGACAGCAAGTGGCTTGAGCCGGCATTGGTGACGAAGATCACGCTACTTGCCGACATGAAACGTCACGACGAGGCCCGCACGACCATCGCCGCATACCGACGCATCGTCAGGCAGCCGCAGCAGAAAGACGTTGTCGACCGACTCGAACAAGGACTCCCATGAAAACCCCAGCCGAGAGCACCGTCGTGATGACCGAGCTCGTGCTTCCGAACGATACCAACTACCTTGGAAATCTGTTAGGGGGCCGATTGATGCATTGGATCGACATCGCGGCTGCCCTCAGCGCGATGCGCCACAGCGGCAAGGTCTGCGTTACGGCATCGGTCGATGAGATCAACTTCAACGAACCGATCAAGCTTGGACACGTTGTGCATATCACAGCCGTGTTGACGCGTGCATTCAAGACTTCGATGGAGATCTTCGTTCAGGTGGAACGCGAGGACCCGTTGCATAACACCCGCACGCGCACCTCCGAGGCGTACCTGACCTTTGTTGCCATTGACCAGTACGGCAAGCCCCTTCCGGCTCCCCCGGTCGAGCCTCAGACAGATGAAGAAAAGCTGCGGTTCGAGGAAGCCGCCATGCGCAGGGAGATCCGCCTGCGTCAGCGCGAAGTGATGAATGCTCGACGTGGATGATGCGCATGCGCATCCTCATCCTATTCCTCCTTCTCACTGCCTCGGTATTGGAAGCATGCGCCGCCGGTGGCGCTGCAGGTAACGTCAACCCGAGCTCCGCGGGCATGAAGGACCCCTTAGGGGATGATATTGCGCTGCGGATGATCCGAGCCTATGGTGGCACCAACGAAGTGCTTCCGCCGATAGTCGTTCTTGAAGCCGAGAAGTCGGGCGACATCGGCTCGCCGTCGATAACGGTGGAGTTTGATATTTCCTCCACCTCGATCCCGAACGTCTATGCACGCATCATCCACTGTTCGGCAGACTGGACGCCCGACGAGGATGGGTTTCTGAGCGACGTCAACAACCGCACGACGCTGATCGACTGGAAGATCGCGCCGGAGCGTGCAACGTATTCGCGCTACAGGGGGCATTTCACACTCCCGAATCAACAGACGCGCATCAGATTTTCCGGCAATTGGGTTGTACGCATTTACGATATCGACACCGACTCGCTGCTTGGTGAGACGAGATTCTTTGCCGTTGACACTCGGGCAACGATCCGAATGAACTTCATGACGGACTTCTACCAGCCGCGATACCGCGTCAGCGGAACGGCCTACACCATCGAGACGATGGTGCGGGACCTGACGGCCCGCCTGCTAACGACCAACCTCCATACCGTGGTGCTCTATCGCAACCATCGATGGTTCGATCCATTCATTGCCAGCGAGAAGATTCGCCCCCTGCGCAACCCAGGAAGCATCTCGGCAGATGTGCTGGGCATGGTGCAGGCAGGCAAGATCTTTCGTCTGTCTCAGATTCCGGCGCAGAATGAGTATCGTGTGCTGGATCTGACCGATCCTGGGCGCTTCCCCTCGACCGGGCAGCCGATTCCGCTGGGACTTTCGGATATCCGCCGAAACGGCATGTTCATGCAGCGCGCCGATGATGGTGCGATGATCTCTCGGTCTGTGTCGTCGGTCAATGATGAGTTCATACCCGTTGAGTTTCTTCTGGACCCGACGCCCGGAGGAGCCAGTGATGACGACATCTTCGTGTCCGGCTCGTTCAACAACTGGAAGCCTGATCGCAACTGGCTGATGTACTTCGACTCGGCTAATCGCCTCTACCGTCTGCGCCAATGGGTCAGGCGCGGCCGCCACAACTACCTCTATGCCAACGGGCGCATCGGTGCCGATTCGGATGCTGCTCTGGAGATCAACTACGAGGAGTTCGAGGGCAATACGGCGGCAGCCAACAATACGTTCATCGCCTTTGCCTATTACCGAGAGCTCGACTACGGCGGCTACGACGGTATTGTGGCCGTAGGAACCGGAACGATGTACGGCAACAAGTGACACACCAGCCAAGTGACGTGTCGTAAGTTTGCCGGATGAACCGCCCTAATACATCGACCGATCCGGTCCGCCGGGATGACGACATGGACGCATCCCTGCGCCCCGTCACGTTCGATGACTTCACGGGTCAGCGAAAGATCGTCGAAAACCTCAGGATCTTCATCGCCGCCGCTCGCGGTCGAGGTGAAGCACTTGACCACGTCTTGCTGACCGGACCTCCGGGCCTTGGCAAGACCACGCTCTCGCACATCATCGCCCGCGAGATGGGGGCTAACATCAAGATCACGTCGGGGCCCGTTCTCGAAAAGCCGGGCGATCTGGCAGGTTTGCTCACGAGTCTCGACGAGAACGATATCCTGTTTATCGACGAGATCCATCGCCTGTCTCCGGTGGTCGAAGAGTATCTGTATTCGGCCATGGAGGACTTCCGGCTCGACATCATGATCGACTCCGGTCCGGCAGCTCGATCGGTCCAACTGTCCATTCCGCGCTTCACGCTCGTTGGCGCCACCACGCGGCAAGGTCTTCTTACAGCTCCGCTGAGGTCGAGATTTGGCATCACCAATCGGCTCGATTACTATGACGCGACTGATCTCAAGCTGGTGATCGAAAGAAGTGCGTCACTGCTCGGAGCCGCCATCGACGACGAAGGGGCGCGAGAACTTGCACGCCGAGCGCGGGGAACCCCACGCATTGCCAACCGACTGCTTCGGCGCACGCGCGATTTTGCGCAGGTAAAGGCAGGGGGCGTCATCAGCCTTGATATAGCAAGGATCGCCCTTGATGCACTGGAGGTCGACGAGTTCGGCCTCGACGAGATGGACACGCGCGTCATCTCGGCACTCATCGAAAAGTTCTCAGGCGGTCCGGTGGGTATCTCTACCCTCGCCGTTGCGGTTGGCGAAGATGCCGGCACGCTCGAAGAAGTCTACGAACCGTTTTTAATTCAACAGGGATTTCTGCAACGAACACCAAGGGGTCGAGTGGCAACACCACTGGCATATCGGCACATTGGTGCCGAAAGGCCGGGGCCGACTCCAACGCTGTTCTCGGGAGACAACACATGAGACCATTTCATGTTCTTTCAATGATCATGCTGATCGTAGGCGCTCTTGAGTCCAGTGCGCAGACCACCGGCGGCACCATCGACCTTGCTTCGGCAACACGTATTGAGCTAGCCTCACGCGATCTGCTGGAGTCGCTTACGTGGTGGGCACGTCTGGGCTTCGCACCGATCCGCAGGCCGGGAGACCGCGTTGACTCAGCCCTCACGCTTTCTGACGGTCAGCTGGTGATCACACTCGTGCGCAAATCGCAACCATCGCCAATGATCATCTTCCGCGTTGATGACCTCGAATCAACGAAGCGAATACTGGTAGCCCAAGGGTTCCGAATTGAGGTAGAGACCGAAAACGGTGCCACTCGCGAGATCCGTCTGCGCTCACCAAGCAGCGTGTTCGTTACGATCCGAGACCGTCGCATCGAGACCGATGTGCGCACTACCGCAGAGTTGAACCCTATCTGCGGGAAGCTCACCGAACTGAGCACTTCCATCGACACGCTGAGCAAGGAGCAGACTTGGTGGACCAAGCTGGGCCTGCGCGTGGCACGCGCAGATGACAAGCCGTATTCGTTTGTGAACATGACCAGTGGCTTTACTGAGATCGGCATCCACGAAGCTCGCGACATCCCATCGCTGGCCTTCACGTACTTCATGCCAGACATGCTGAATCGCATCAATCGCCTGCGCGAGCAAGGCCTGGAAGCAGCCGAACTCATACCGGGTCCGGATTCGTTGCCCCGCAACGCCATCTACGTCTCCCCCGACGGTCAACTCGTCTATATGTTCGAAGGCAAACGGTAGGGGGCTTGCGCTCCGTAAATTGCCGGCCTATGAGCAAAGACATCACGTCCAGAGCGGACGACTATTCGCAGTGGTACATCGATCTCGTACGCAAAGCCGGGCTTGCCGACTACTCAGCGGTCAAAGGCTGCATGGTCATCAAACCCTATGGCTTTGCGATCTGGGAGAACATGCGCGACACGCTAGACCGAATGTTCAAGGACACGGGACACGTTAACGCCTACTTTCCGCTGTTCATTCCGAAGAGCTTTCTGAGTAAAGAAGCCGCGCACATCGAAGGCTTCGCCAAAGAATGCGCCGTTGTGACGCACTACCGTCTGAAGAATGCCGAAGACGGCAGCGGCGTCGTGGTCGACCCCGAGGCCCGCCTCGAAGAAGAGCTGATCGTGCGCCCAACATCGGAAACGATCATCTGGAACACCTACCGCGATTGGATTCAGTCATACCGCGATCTGCCCCTTCTCATCAACCAGTGGGCCAACGTTGTGCGCTGGGAGATGCGTACGCGCCTGTTCCTGCGTACGGCTGAGTTCCTTTGGCAGGAAGGTCACACGGCACATGCCACGCGCGAGGAAGCGATCGAGGAGACACGCAAGATGCTCGACGTCTATGCGACCTTCGCCGAAGAGTGGATGGCTATTCCCGTCATCAAAGGCGTCAAGACCGCCAACGAGCGCTTCGCCGGTGCCGAAGACACATACTGCATCGAGGCTCTCATGCAGGACGGAAAGGCACTGCAGGCAGGCACGTCACACTTCCTCGGGCAGAACTTCGCCAAGGCCTTTGACGTGCAGTTCAGCTCAAAGGACAACACACTCGAATACGTGTGGGCAACCTCTTGGGGTGTGAGCACACGACTGATGGGCGCTCTTGTGATGGTCCACTCGGACGATGAGGGTCTGATGATCCCGCCCAAGCTGGCACCGCATCAGGTTGTGATCGTTCCCATCCCCAAGCCCCTTGAAGAACTCGATCCGCACATCAATCAGATCGCATCAGACTTGCGTGCTCGCGGCATCCGAGTCAAGATCGATACCGATGATCAGAATCGCCCCGGCTACAAGTTCGCCGAGTATGAAAAGCTCGGTATTCCGGTGCGCATCGCCATCGGTGCACGCGACCTGGCCAATGGAACCGTTGAAGTAGCTCGGCGCGACACAAAAACCAAGGAGAGCATTCCCGTTGAGGGGCTGGCCAACAGCATCGTGGCACTGCTTGATGACGTGCAAAGCTCGATGTTCGAGCGCGCGCGCGTCTATCGCGATGCCCACATTACGCAAGTGGACACGTGGGAGGATTTCGTTGCCACGCTCGATGGTAAAGGGGGCTTCGTAAGCGCCCACTGGGACGGCACCTCCGAAACGGAAGACCTGATCAAGGACGAAACGAAGGCAACCATCCGCTGCATCCCGCTCAATAACGCACAAGAGGCCGGAACATGCATTCGCACAGGAAAGCCAAGCTCTCAGCGCGTGCTGTTTGCAAGAGCGTATTGAAGTCAGAGACGAGTGACGAGTGACGAGTGACGAGTGACGAGTGACGAGTGACGAGTGACGAGTGACGAGAGACGAGTGACGAGTGACGAGTGACGAGTGACGAGTGACGAGTGACGAGTGACGAGTGACGAGTGACGAGTGACGAGTGACGAGTGACGAGAGACTGAAAATGAAGCACCTAATCACCATCCTGACGTTGCTCGTCGTATCCGCCCTGCTTCCTTCATGCCGGACGGTGACGTCCGAGGCACTGCCTGAGACGCAGATATGGATGGCCGATTTCGACATTCGCACCGGCGAGGTGAGCAATGCAGCGATGGTCATTGATGCTCCGGGCTATGACAATCAGCCGATGTTCACGGCCGACTCTAAGGCATTGCTGTTTGTGTCGGATCGCGATGGTAGCGGGCTGACGGACGTCTACCGGTACGACCTGGCAACATCGTCGATATCGCGATTGACCTCGACCTCTGAGCAGGAGTTTTCGCCGACGCCCATTCCTGGCACGACCGATTTTTCCGTGGTGCGCGTTGGCCGCCCGAACGACACCGGTAGCGTGTACACGGAGTCTCAGCAGCTGTGGCGCTATAGTGCCGATGGCAAGCCCCTTTCACCGGTGATCGCCAACACCCGCATCGGCTACCACACATGGATGGACTCGTCGTGGGTGGCCGTGTTCGTGGTTGGCGATGAATCAGCCAAACAGCCACACCGCCTCGAGATTCTGGGGGTTGATACGGCCGCTTCCTTTTCCGTGGCAAACAACATCGGACGTTGCATTCGCCGCCATCCGAGCGGTCAACTGACGTACGTGGACAAGTCCGATAGCACGCGCAACGTGCTCATGGTCACAACCGGACCTGATACTCCAAACCAGGTACTTGTGACAATGCCAAACGGGGCGGAAGACTATTGCTGGCTGTGGGACACGTCTGTTCTGTTCCTCTCAAAGGACGGAACCATTTCGCGATGGATCAAAGGCACTGAACTCGGGATTCAACAGCTGACGTCGTTGTACCTCCAAGGTCAGGGGGCTCGCATCACGGCAAACGCCGATGCCAGCAAGCTTGCATGGGTCGTCGTCAAACCGCGATCAGAACAATGATCGCCCCCTGCCGCGCGCGTCGTCTCGAAGGCCTCCTCGTTGTCGGCCTGGCTGCTTGCATCGTTGCGCCCTGCTCGCTTGCGTCGGACGGCACCAAGGTTTTCGGTGGCACAACAATCGCCTACTCCCGTTCGGCCAATGATCTGCCTACCGGACGACGATCCTACACGCTTCAGCCGTCCGTGAATGATCGGGTCGGCCCGATGCAGATGGAACTCGGACTCCGCTTTGAGCACCGCGGCTTCCATGCCACGATTGCGGTCCAAAATGGTTGGTTTGCCGACGTGAACTATGTTGGAGAGGACTTTGCTTATCAACCGATCCAACATGCATGGATTGGGATGGAGATAACGAAGCAGATCGCCATCCGCGCCGGCATCATGCCCTCACACATCGGATATGAATCGATCAACGAACGGGAGAACCTCGTTCTATCGCGTCTGTACTGCTCCGACGCCACTCCGTACTATGAGACCGGCGGTGCCGTTGTCTGGCAGCCGTCAGACAAGCTGACCATCGAAGGTCTGATCCTAAATGGATGGCAACGTATCGTGGCGCCAAATGATGACCTCGCATGGGGCTCACGAATCACGTGGAAGCCCGACTCGACCATGACATTCAATTGGGGAACGTTCTACGGTAACATGTTCGATCGCACGGCAACTCTGCAACGGCCGATGCCGAATGATTCGTGGCGCTTCTACAACAACTTCTGGGCAGAGTGGAAGCCAACCACGGATCTAACATGCGTCGCGATAGCAGATGTAGGACGGCAACAGCAAGCTGACGATTCAACCGCCACGGTTTGGAGCGTTGCAGCCATCGCCTCCTATCGCCTGCACGACAACTGGCGAGTGTCTGCCCGAGCAGAACACTTTTCAGATCCAATGTCGGTGATCGTGGGCACGCCCCAGGGTATGGGATTTGTCGCATCGTCACTTTCGACAAACATTGATTGGACCTTTCAACGCAACATCATCCTGCGAGCCGAGATGCGCACGCTTTGGTCTGCCAGTGAGATATTCCCCTCTTCGCGTGGTCTCAAGACCACTGATACATTCGGCACCATATCGATCAGCTACCGACTGAACTGACAACACTGGCCAATCAATAAAGCAAAAGCATCACAGCGTGCTGATCGGAAAAAAGAAAGCCCCATGTACGGTGCGTGAACATGGGGCTTGGCAAATATGCCTCGAAATGCAGCTGCAAATCTAAGAATTATGCTTCAGAATACAGCGTCGAGTTGTCAACGTAGATCAAATAATCTTTGATCTTACCATCAACCATGTTAAAAACATTGGCAAATGGCACGGCAAGCAAAGAACCGCTGTGGCGCGTATAGGTTACAATTCCCTCGGTGAGAGCAAAGCCTTCACCATGACGAACAGTGAGTTCCGAATGCTTGATCCCGGCAATCGACTGGAACCATCCCTCGAGGAAACTCACGATCGCTTCGCGTCCGACCACGGCCGGATGATTCGCAAAACGGAACTGCGCGTCCTCGGTCAAGAAGTCGCGAAACACATTGTGGTCCTTGGCATCAATGCCGTTGAAGAGAACCGAGAAATCTGGATTGGCCATGACATCCGTCCCTGATGTGGTGATGAAGGGGTTACCGACTGCAGCAAATCTAAGAATAGCCGTCTTATTTCCGACCGACGGGTCGGAATAAAAAGAGAACGGAGGACGGAGGACGGATTACGGATTACGGAGGACGAAGGACGGATTACGGATTACGGATTACGGATTACGGATTACGGAGGACGGAGGACGGAGGACGGAGGACGAAGGACGGATTTACTGTCGTTCTGATTCGTAATCCGTAATTCGTAATCCGTAATCCGTAATCCGTAATTCGTAATCCGTCCTCGGTAATCCGTAATCCGTAATCCGTAATCCGTAATTTGCCGGTCTTATGCAGAACTACCGCAACTTTTGCATCATCGCGCACATTGACCACGGGAAGTCCACCCTGGCTGACCGGCTGTTGGAGCGAACAGGCCGGGTTTCGGCGCGCGAGATGACAATGAACCAGATCCTTGATGACAATCCGCTCGAGCAGGAGCGTGGCATCACGATCAAGCTTCACGCCATCCAGATGGATTACGTGGACAAGGCCGGCAAGAACTACAAGCTGAACCTGATCGACACGCCGGGACACGTTGACTTCTCGTATGAGGTCTCTCGCTCTCTGAGTGCTTGCGAAGGGGCTCTGCTGGTTGTCGACGCCACGCAAGGAGTGGAAGCCCAGACGATCTCAAACTTGTTCATGGCGATTGAGCAGGGGCTGGAGATCATCCCGGTCATCAACAAGATCGATCTTCCAAGTGCCGTGACCACGATCGAAAGTGTCAAACAGCAGGTGATGGACCTTATCGGTTGCAAGGAGGACGATATGATCCTTGCATCGGCCAAGGCAGGCATCGGGATTGATGAGATCCTTGAGGCTGTTGTTGAACGCGTGCCCCCTCCCAAGGGAGATCCCAAGGCCCCGCTGAGAGCGCTGATCTACGACTCCGTATTCGATGCCTATCGCGGCGTGATCGTCTATGTGCGCGTGATCGACGGAACGATGCGGGAGAAGGACAAGATCCTATTCATGGCAACGGGGCAGACCTACGAGCTTGATGAAGTGGGCGTGCTCTTTATGCAACGTCAACGCACAGGCGAACTCTCGGCCGGCAATGTGGGCTACTTCACGGCAGCGATCCGCAAGCTCCAGGATTCAAAGGTTGGTGACACGGTGACGCTTGCCGGCAACCCAACGACGCAGCCCATCGAAGGCTTCCGCGAGGTCAAGCCGATGGTGTTCAGCGGCATCTATCCGGCCGACAGTGACGACTTTGAGGATCTGCGCGAAGCACTCGGCAAGCTGTCTCTCAACGACTCGGCCATCACCTTCGAGCCGGAGTCCTCAAGTGCACTCGGCTTCGGTTTCCGCTGCGGCTTCCTTGGTCTTCTGCACATGGAGATCGTCCAGGAACGCCTCGAGCGTGAGTTCAACCAGACCATCGTCACCACGGTTCCGAACGTGCGCTATCAGGTGGTGACCACACGCGATGAGATCTTATGGGTCGACAATCCGGCGCAGCTGCCAAACCCGACCCTTATCAGTGAGATCCTCGAGCCGTATATCCGCGCGCAGATCATCGCCCCGTCGGAATATGTCGGGACGATCATGAAGCTTTGCATGGACCGCCGCGGCACGATGATGGGACAGTCATATTTGTCGGCCGACCGTGTGGACATGACATTTGAGCTGCCCCTGGCCGAAGTGGTATTCGACTTCTACGATAAGCTCAAGAGCAACACAAGGGGCTATGCATCTCTTGATTACGAGTATGCCGATTACAAGCCCGGACAGTTGGTCCGCATGGACATTCTGCTCAATGGCGAACAGGTAGACGCTCTGTCGTCGATCGTACACCGTCAGAAGGCGCATGAATGGGGCAAGCGGCTCTGCTCAAAGCTTCGCGAGCTGATCCCACGTCAGATGTTCGAGGTGGCCATCCAGGCCGCCATCGGTTCGAAGATCATCGCCCGTGAATCCATCAGTGCCATGCGCAAGAACGTTTTGGCCAAGTGTTACGGGGGCGACATCTCCCGAAAGCGCAAGCTGATCGAGAAGCAAAAGGAAGGCAAGAAGCGCATGAAGCAGGTGGGCAAGGTCGAGATCCCGCAGGAAGCATTTCACGCCGTACTATCACTGGACTGATCACACGCACCATGTCACTTATCGAAAACATCTACGGCCGAACGGGACGCGTTGGAGCTTTCCTGTTGAAGCGTCGTCACGACCGTTTGAATGCGCCAAAGCCGGAGACCCTCAAAGAACACGTCATCGCATGGGTCCGCACCATCGTTTGGTCACTCACGGTCGTAACGATCATCAATGGCCTGGCCCTGGCGTCATTCGTCGTCCCAACCGGTTCGATGGAAAGCACAGTTCTGGCCGGTGAGTTTCTGTTCGTCAATAAGTTTGTTTTCGGACCATCAACGCCGCAGATCGTGCCGTTCGTGAACATGCCCCTGCCCTATTACAAGCTCCCACCGGTGATCAAGCCGGAGCAGGGAGACGTGATCGTGTTCGTGTTTCCGGGCAACCGCGAAGTGGTCAAGCCAGCCGCCTTCGAGTATTACCTCAAGCGGTGCGTCGCCGTGGCCGGAGATGTGCTGGAGATCCGTCGCGGAAGAGTGTTTGTCAATGGCAAGGAATATGGTCTGCCCGAGAACGCACAGTTCATGGGCTGGACACCTGAGCAGCGTGCCATGGTGTGCGAGGCCGACAGGAGCTCGACGTTCCCCGCCGGACGTGGCTATACGCGCGATGATTACGGACCGATTCGCATCCCAAAGCAGGGAGACGTCATCCAGCTGACAGCGGAGAATTTCAACGAGTGGGCCGTCTTCATCGGACGCGAAGGACACGAGGTGAACGCCGACCTTCGCACGATCGACGGCAAGCCGGCAACCAGCTACACCGTCAAACGTGATTATGTGTTCGGCATGGGAGACAACCGCGACAACTCTCTCGACTCCCGCTTCTGGGGTTTCATTCCCGAGGAAGACGTCGTTGGAACGCCTATGGTCGTCTACTGGTCTTTGCCGGTGGAAACGCCCGACGGACGGAAGCTCACACTCACGCAGCGTCTGAAGAATATCCGCTGGAGCCGCATCGGCACGATCATCCGCTGATGATCGGATGATCGCTCAGACATCTCCACGATCATCATTTACCATGTCGGACAAGGGGCTCACGGAAATCACCTGGAGGGACATTGCCACCAGTGCCTTGGTGGCGATCATCGTTGCCCTGTTGCTGCGCCTGTTCGTGATCGGTGCATTTGAGATCCCCTCGCACTCGATGGAGGAGACCCTTCAACCGGGTGACTACATCATCGTGAATAAGCTGGCCTACACGTTCCGGGATCTACGACGTGGCGATGTGGTGATCTTCTCACGAGCCACTGATAGCACACAGCAGGCAGAGACCTACGTCAAGCGCGTCATCGGCCTGCCATCCGACACCGTCACTCTCACACACGAGGGCATTTGGATCAACGGGCGCCCCCTGCCAGATCCGGCATCGGCCAAGGTGCCGGCTGACCCTATCCTTGCCTCTCAGACAAGTCCGGTGGAGATCATCGTTGGCGCTGATTCGGTCTTTGTGCTGGGCGATAATCGCAGAAACTCATTTGACTCCCGCTACTGGGGACTGCTACCCACCGAGGCAATCGTCGGAGCGCCGCTGTTCATCTACTGGTCACGCGGACGCAGTGAAGAGAACCCACTGCCCCATATCCGCTGGAACCGAATACTCAAAAGGGTCGAGTGATGTTTGGACTCTACCTTCATGTGCCGTTCTGCCAGAAGAAGTGCTCATACTGCGACTTCTACAGCATCGAATCAACCGAGCATATTGCGCGATTCGTCGACACCCTTCGGCGAGAGATCGACCTGCGCGCAGCTGCCGGCACGGGACACGTGTTCACCTCGGTGTTCTTCGGAGGAGGGACGCCCTCACTGCTGCATCCTGACGAGATCGGATCCATCACGGCATTGCTGCGCGGACACTTCACGTTTGCTGACGATTGCGAGTGGACCATGGAGTGCAATCCCGGCACTGTCACCCTTGAGCGCCTGCAGGGATACCGCCGATGCGGGATCAATCGTCTGTCCTTCGGCGTGCAGTCGTTTCAGACGTCAGAGCTTGAATTTCTCGACCGCATCCACGATGCCGACCAGGCCGTGGAGGCCATGAAGCTGGCACGCGAGGCTGGGTTTGAGAACGTCAATATGGACCTCATGTTCGCCGTGCCCGGACAGACCATTGATACCCTTCGTGACAATCTGCGGCGCATGATCGAACTGAATCCGGATCACATCTCGGCCTACTCGCTCATCTATGAAAACGGCACTCCCCTCTATGCAGACCTGCTCAAAGGTCGGGTAAAGCCCCTTCCCGAAGAGGTCGATGCCGAGATGTATCACACCGTGATCACAACTCTTCGGGGTGCAGGCTACGAGCAATACGAGGTGAGCAACTTTGCAAGGCCGGGCCGCCGTTGCCGTCACAATCTCACCTACTGGCACGCAGAGCCCTATTTGGCCGTGGGGCCGAGTGCCCACGGGTTCGTCGGAACTACGCGGTACTGGAACTTCCGATCACTGAGTGCATGGACCGAACACGTCATGAAGGGGGCTCTGCCGGAAGCCAACCATGAGCATCTTTCAGAATCGGACCTTCTTACGGAACACGTCTTTCTTCATCTGCGCGCTGATGGACTGCGCGCGGCCGAAGTCAGCGCGCGCTTCGGCATCGACATCAGGTCGAAACTTCAGCCGGACCTGACCTACTGGATCGAAGAAGGGTTTGTGACGGATCGGGACGACACACTCTCGCTCACAGCCGAGGGCTATCGGGTATGTGACGAGATCAGCTCCAAGGCCGCGGCACGTCTTGCCGGATAGATCGCCGCACACGAGGCCACCACGATGGCCGAAACGGCAATGGCCAGCACATCGGAGGTCAGCACCCGCAGCGGTAGAGCCGGGATCAGGTAACCTTGAGACATGTCGAAACTGATCCACTGGAATGTCTGCTGTCCATAACAGGCCGCAAGGCCGATGGCAGTACCGAGTCCCACGCTCACAAGGCCGATGAAAAGGCCCTGCCAAACGTAGACGCGAGCAACCATCGCATTGGTCAACCCCATGGTCTTGAGCATCGCAATGTCGTGACGCTTTTCGACCACACCCATGGTGAGCGACACAAGGATGCTGAAGGCGGCAACGATGATGATCAGCATCAGAACGATGAACGAACCGAGTCGCTCAAGACGCATGGTGTCATAGACGCCACGGTTCATCTGCTGCCATGTTTCGACGCGCACACCCGACCCCAGTGATGCCGCGATCTGAGACGCCATGCCTTCGGCACTCTCCGGCTGTGGGATCCGGACGTGCCACTCGGTGGGCTCGACCCTGCCGGTAAGGGGCTTGATGACATCGGAAAGCACGTAGATGGTTGCCGCGTCGACCTCGCGCGAGGCATTCGACTGAAACACACCTGTAACAATGATCGGCGTGCCCAAGGGAAGCGTCATCATCGTTAGTGCCGACTCAACCTGCCTCGGACTGACGATCCTGAGCGTGTCACCAAGGTAGAGATTCAATGACTGTGCTACGCCGGAGCTGACGATGGCGCCGGCCACACCGTCCCTATAGGCCGGAGACACGCGACCACCTACGAGGGCCTTGGTGAGCGACCGAAGCGTCGGCTCATCATCAGCCGAAATGCCCAGACCCTGCACGACCGATGTGCCCTGAGGTGCTTGGACCACGAGTGATGTGCGCCAAATCGGCGACCATCCGCGTGAGGCACCATCGATGGGAGCGCTCGTAGTGGATGTAACCCGTATGTGCGGCCCGAACGACGTCATGAGCTCATGCGCCACATCCCGAAAGCCATTGAAGAGCGACATGACGATGATCAGAGCCGCTGTGCCGAGAACGATGCCGATGCCCGACAGAATGCCGATGAGTCCGATGAACGAGAAGCGGCGGGGCCGCAGGTAGCGAAGGGCGATCGTAAGGTCGATGTTCATCGGCGTTTGAGCTGCGCAAGAAGTTCGGCTTGCACGCGCACGGGCTGCGTGCTCGGACTGAGGCGAACATACGAACCGTCCGACTGCAGCAGACGAGCCTTGACGTTATCCTCGAGATACCTCGTGAGGAGGTCGCGGAGCTTCTTTTTTACACGCCGATCCAGAACCGGGAAGGCGATCTCCACGCGACGTTCCATGTTCCGCGGCATCCAGTCGGCACTGGAGATGTAGACCGTTTCCTCTCCCCCGTTTCGGAACCAGAAAACTCGGCTGTGCTCAAGGAATCGATCGAGAATGGAACGCACGGTGATGTTCTCGCTGACGCCGGCGATTCCGGGCCGCAGGCAGCAAACGCCACGCACGATGAGGTCGATCTTCACCCCTGCCATTGACGCTTGATATAGTGCTCGAATGATCTTCGCGTCGATCAGGGCATTCATCTTGGCGATGATGTATCCCTGACGTCCGGCCTTCTGATGTTCAATCTCGCGCTCAATGTGAGCGATGAAGGTCTCGCGCAGGTTAAGGGGTGCAACAGCAAGGTGCTGCCACTGCGCGTGACGGGAGTAGCCCGTCAGCAGGTTGAACAGGTGCACGAAGTCACGCTCCAATTCCTGCCGCCCCGTGAAGATCCCAACGTCGGTATAAAGTCGGCTCGTCGAGAGGTTGTAGTTCCCGGTAGCCACGTGAGCATAGGTCAGCACTTGGCGACCTTCCTTGCGGATCACCAGGCATACCTTGCAGTGGACCTTCAGCCCCATCACACCATAGACAACATGCACGCCTGCCTGCTCAAGCGCTCGCGCCCAGGCGATGTTGGTCTCTTCGTCGAAACGTGCCTTGAGCTCCACAAAGGCCGTCACGTTCTTTCCCATGCTTGCGGCGCGCTTCAGCGCGTCGATCACCGGTGATCGGCCCCCCGCCCGATACAAGGTGATCTTGATGGCAAGCACATTGGGGTCGTCCACAGCTGATTCAATGAACTTCACAACGGAATTGCTGAACGAGTCGAACGGATGGTGCACCAGAAGATCGCGCTCCTTGAGCGTATCGAAGATACTCACCCCGTCGACCTCGAACTCCGGTAGAACGCGGGAGTTGAAGGGGGCGTCCTTGAGCTTCCTCTTATCGAGCTGCAACAGTGCAAGAAAGTCCTGCAGATTGAGCGGAATGTCCACCGGATAGACGTCGCTGACATCGAGCTCCAAAGCCCGCGTGAAGAACTGCATCAGCCCCTTGGGCATATCGGAGGCAACCTCCATGCGGACCGCGTCGGTGCCCCATCGGCGCTGACGTATCCCCTCGGCAACTGCCGTGATGAGGTCATTGGCTTCATCTTCAGCGATCTCGACGTCGGCATCGCGGGTGACGCGGAAGAGGTGACTCTCGGCGATGCGGTGTCCGGGGAACAGAATGCCGGCATGGGCACGAATGATGTCCTCAAGCAGAACGTAATGATGTCCGCCCGTTCGCGGCAGCTTCATCAGGCGCGGCAATGCCGACGGAAGCTGCACCACGGCCACCTTTGACTCATCATCGTCAGCTACCTCGTCATAGAGCACAAAGGCAACCGTCAGCGATCGGTTGAGCAGTCTCGGAAACGGGTGTCCCGGGTCGAGAGCAAGGGGCGTGAGTACCGGCAGGATGTTGTCGACGAAATCCGTCTCGATCTCCGAACGTTCCTGCTTGGTCAGATCGCTGAACGAATGGATTACAATGCCCTCCTTGATCAGGGCGGGCTTTACCGACTCTTTCCATATCGACGCCTGACGCTTGTATAGGGGCAGCAGTCGCGACCGGATCTCGCGGATCTGATCCTGCGGCGGCATGCCGTCTTCCGAAAGGTCGGTAACACCCGAAGTGATCTGCTCCTGAAGTCCGGCAACCCGGATCATGAAGAACTCATCAAGGTTAGTCGAGAAGATCGACAGAAACTTCAGTCTCTCCAGAAGCGGATGGGTTGCATCCTCGGCCTCATCCAGAACACGCTTGTTGAACTCGATCCAAGACAGCTCACGGTTAAGGTAGAGATCCTCGTCATGCAGGTCGACCTCCTGCCGCAAGGTGCCGAGAGTTTCGCTGGAAAGGGGCTGAGCGGTTCGGTTGGATGATCGACGTCGTTGTGGTGTGGTCTTCATACGTGCCTCGAAGCACGAAGCTACCGATCGTTTCGTGCACTGCCGTGTTATCTTTTTCCGGGTACAAAGGCACTCTCACCAACGTTGATCAGGCACCGGTCAACATGCTGCTCTGGGGTCGTAAGGGATGTGCATTCCAGAACGGCAACGTACGATCCGATCGCAACCGCCATGCCCGTTGCAGCGTCCCTCACGTCCCAAACCACGGCACCCGATTGTCCGATGAGCTCGCCGTTGAGGACCTCGGCCACCTGCACCCCATCAAGTCTGAATATTCGCAGACGTCCGATGCCCTGTTCAATGGTCTGCTGCCACGAGATGATGCACGGATAGGCGACCGATGATTCGTCAGCCGAACATGGGTCGGGCCAGCTCTTCATACCACTGATGATCGCCGGTGGACGGCCGATGCTGTTCGGCCGACCCGGCGTGCCCCCTGACGGATGTGTGCACGTTGTCCAAGCCGCCACGTCCACCGATGCGCTCCAGGGTGCGCGCCTTTCCAGCGAGCGTCCACGTGTCGTAAGGATGTCGGCATGGGAGTCCTTATCGTACGGCGTGCGATCGACCTCCAGACCCTCCGGCGTCCGAAGAGCGACCGTGTCGGAAACGGCGTTGACGTTCAGGGCAGGTCGCATCAGCGTCCAGTTACCAACCTCTGCCATACTTCCCACCGCACTGTCGGCGCCAACCGCCAGGTATGCGTTGGGAAGCACGGCGGCGGGGGGCAGGATGAGGCATCGGCGTCCCGAAGCATCGCCGATGCTCCAGCCGGCAAGATCGACGCGTTGGCCGGTTCCGTTCCAGATCTCGATGTATTCAGATTGCCGATCGTCGGGCTCGGCCATGATCTCGGAGATTGTAAGCCGACCCGGCAGCGGCGGCAGCGTGATCGTGCTCTCGGCCGTATCGTTCTCCGGACGGTCGTCGCCCCCGTCGATGCTCACGGCAAGCATGGTCTGGTGCACCTCCGCGCGCTGGCTCATCATCGAGCGCTCGATGACGAACTCAAAACTCCTGCCCGGCTCGAGAGGTCGAAGCATGCCCCCTGAGCGGAAATCTCCAAGTCTGACATTGTAGCGACGCGGCTCGGATGTTTGTGCACCGCTGTTGCGTATCGCGATCAGGAGTGACGAATCTCCGACGATGATGGGCATGACCCGCAGATCATTCGGAAGTGTGATGCACGAGTTCAGCACTCCGCAGCTTGCACTATCTCGCTGCATGGATGCTGCCCAGGTTGAGCCGTAGATGATCTTGCCGCCCTCCCACTGTCCGCAGCGCTCGATGCTTCGGCCGCGGATATGACGCCGGACGTCATAGGTTACCGAGTCTATCACCGCAGAGTCTGCCGAACGTAGTTCCACACGATCGACCGAATTGTTTAGCGACGGCAGTCGACACTCGATGACCGTGGTCGTGCCTGGCACGTAGCGACTTTCGGAAAGGGCCTCGGCATCGGATGTGATGACCAGCAAGCCCCCTGCCGCAATTGTGACGTCGGAAAGTGGCATGCACGTGCGGTTGTCGCAGACGTACCACGCCCGCATCGTTGCCGGGCGATCGTGGAGGTTCGCCACTTCGATCCACTCCGGCTCACCCGAAGCAGGCGTCGGATGAACCTCGGTGATGATGATCTGCGTCTGTGCCGGCAAGCGGCACGCGAGCAGGAAGAGGACAAAAAATAGAGGGCTGCGCATGCCCCCTTCGAGCATGTCAGGGGGCTTAACGTGACATGATGAGGCAAGCGATACTCTCGAGCAGCGCAACGTCATCGGTGCTGAAACGGTCCGGCACCGGACTGTCGACATCCAGCACACCGATCAGCACACCGTCCCGAAGCATGGGTACCACGACCTCACTTCGGCTTGCCGAATCACAGGCGATGTGTCCGGGGAACGCCTCCACGTCGGGCACCACAACCGTACGCCTCTGACGAGCAGCCGTGCCACACACCCCTCTGCCGAGCGCGATCCGAATGCAGGCGGGCTTGCCGTGAAAGGGGCCGAGCACAAGCTCATCCTGTTTGTAGAGATAGAACCCGGCCCAGTTGACGTCTGCCAACATGTGATAAAGGACCGACGCAACGTTGGCACAGTTGGCAATCAGATCCGTCTCGCCGTGGGTCACGTTGTCAACCGTCTGCAGAATTGAACTGCGCAACACCGAGGGATCGGAATCAGCCTGCGGGATCGTGAACATCAATGCCTCGTCAGCGTCGAATCGTAAGAGCCGCAACGTGTGTGGCCATCGGCATGATGAACCGAACGTAGTACGTACCCTGCGCAAGGGCCGACACGTCCACGTCGTGAGTACCGGAGGCCACGTCCCGAACTAGAACACTCCGCCCATGAATGTCAACGATCTCGACGGAGGCCGACATTGGCACCATCAACCTCACAAGGTCGTTTGCCGGATTGGGCATCACGCGAGGTGAATCGAAAGATGCCGCATCATCGTCGCGCGGCTCATCGACCGACACCAACACGGGCAAGGTCACGGCGATCCGCGTTTCGTCCTTGCATCCTCCGGGGAATGTGCGCGTCAGCACAAGAGTGCCCGCGGTATCTGATTCGTTCCACTTGACGATCGCCGTCGCCAAGGTCGGATTCGTCTGCAGCGTACCGCCGATTGCCGACCACATGTATGAGGCATCACGGATCTCTCTCACGTCATACGC
>VERF01000119.1 GCA_018882895.1 Candidatus Kapaibacterium sp. | reverse complement strand
GCAGTTTCATCCCTTGAGGGTATTGGTATGTATCTGAATGTCAAGCACGAGTATCTGCTTTTGTGCACTTCATTAGCAATGCTGTGCGGTGTATCTATCACCGGCAGATCACAGGAAATGACACCAGTTCGATTCCCGGTATCGGTCGAGCAGTACGATGAGCGGGACAGCGTGCGCGTACTTTTTGCGAATGCACTCTACATGGCAGTCGGCGATGATGCCTATCAAATGGTTGAGTGTGATCGGAACGAACCGTGCCCTGATGACCGAAAATGTTACGGTCTAAAGCTGTCGTTGGATGGTCGATACGTGTTTGTCAGCGCTGGAACGGATGGCCTCTTGAGATATGATCGAGAGATGGCATCATGGAAGAGCATCCGACCGCCGAGTGTGCCTCCTAACAATCCGACCATAGCAATCGGACCCGATGGCACGCTGTACGCCGGTTATGGGCAGGATCGTTACTCAACGTCGCTTACAGGTCTGTATGTCAGCACCGATGATGGCGAAAGCTGGACCGAGCGTGAATTATGGATCGACTCTGCAAAGATCAGAGGAAACATCCGAGAGATTCTCGTAACCCCTAAAGGGCGTCTGTTCTTGCGGTGTCAGCCAGATAGGACCGCTCTGAGCGCCCTTTACCAACTTGACAGCGATGGCATGCTTCGGAGAATCAAAAGCAGTTCAGATCAATATTGCCTTCTTGATGAGAACATTTGCGAGGTCAACAAGTGGGATCTAACGCTGATCAGGTACACGAGCCAAGGGTATAGCTTTAAGAGCCTCCGTGCACCGTCGGGGATTGAGTACCGTCGAGTACTGACATGGCCGGGCAATGACACGGTGGTTGTGATAGCAACTGACGGTAAGCGGTTTATGGCACGGTTCTACGTCGATACGGTGTTTGTTGGAACCCTTGATCTGTTTGTGTATCTGTCTAATTTCAGTTACAGACCCAACATCTTTCCATCGAAGACGGGCAACGAGCGTAGTCTTGTGATCTCCGTTGCCGGTCGTAATGACCGCATATCGATGTCGACGTTGCGTTCGGCACCCATCAGTTGCAGTCCTGAACGAGTACTGATCCGCACCATAGCCACGTGTCGACAGGGCTGGGGAATTGCATCGATTGAGGGACACGGGTGGTTTCGTTTCGACACCACAGCCGCCGTGTTCTTAGATACGCTCTTGTCACGACAAGCTCTGGATAATCTACAGCGCGACATTAATTACCGATCTTCCGACATTCTTCTTGTTGGTTCTGGATGGGTCATTCGCGTAACAGCATCAGGTTATGATACGCTCTTTAGTGCACCCGCAGCAAATCGTGGGCTCTTGATTGATGCCGATCTCCATGAAGAAACAAACGAACTGCTTGTAGCAACGAATAATGGCATCACCCGCAGGAACCTTTCCACTGGTGTTGTTGACACGTTGAGCCTTGCCGGATGGCCCCAGAAGGACAGCGGTCAATTCCGCACGTATTATCGGACTGCCGTCATGACACTTGCAGGTAGGACATTTGCTTGGGCTGAGCGTCCGGAAAGAGAGGAGAGCATCGAAGGTGAAGGATTGTACGAGTATGTCGCCGGTGCGTGGAAGAAGATAGAAGGGGCCACGTTCGGAGTATCTACAGGCTTTTGGGGATCAGTTAGCAGCGATTCCATCATCGTTTTGTTGGCGTGGGACACTTTCCCCCAATCAGGAACCCTTACGCTAGCCACTTCAATCCTAGGTGCGACTGATACCTCTGCTTTTATCGTTGACTCTGGCGGCACTTCGTGGGAGGGATACAGAACAGCAGTGAACGGATACATGCTTATTCACGCTGGCCGTGGCCGTTGGCATCGGGTGTATCCGAGAGGCCGGCATGACGAATTCACGATGCGAGAGGATGTGACACTAGTCTGGGGGCTCGCTGATCGGTTTGTCGTCTCAACCGAAGACAGAGGCGTGTTTCTTTTAGCGCCAGTTTTTCCGACCACCAGCACGCAGGACAACACTGCGTCGAGGGAACGGTGTCCAGAGCCGCGACTGTATCCTAATCCCGTTGAACGCTCACTGACAATGAACATGACTATTCAAGCGTGCTCTGAACGGCCTGAAGTGTATTTGATCGATGCTCTTGGACGCATCACCCGCACGTCGGTTCAGCCCCTTGATCAGGCCGCGAAAATCGTTCATGTCCAAATTCCCTCCGAACTCGGCCCAGGTCTCTACCAGGTGGTCATCAAGGGGGATTCATGCAGGCATGCT
>VERF01000074.1 GCA_018882895.1 Candidatus Kapaibacterium sp. | reverse complement strand
TGTCCACATAAGATCCCACGTCGTACCGAGGTGAATCTCCACCTGATCGCGACCAAATGGCTGGATGAAGAAGAGTGGGGCATAGTATGTGTAGAAGCCCATCCTGCGTAGCAAGGGAGTGGTAAGCCAACGCAGTATCCGAAAGCAGATGCTTCCGACGATGAAGACGAGCAGAATTGTCCATGCCAAGTTCATTGTATCGTAAAAATGGATAGCGCGACATTAGCTCAGGTTCATCATCACTACATGTTAATCAATGGAAATGTGATTCGCTCTAGCTTTGCTTGCATGCCAAAGTCAGCACCATTGATCGTTGCGGAAAACACTTTCACGCCGTTCAACTTCATCAACGCGATTGTCGTTGGAGCGCTGGTTGTGGCTTGGCAGAGTACCGGCGATGTGCGCCTCATCTGGGACTCCTTCGGCGTGATAACGGTAGTAATCGCGAATACCGTCTTGGCCATCCTCCAGGAAGCGCGCGCACATCGAGCGTTGGAGCGCGCAACCATCGTGCTTCGAGCGCCCGTCTCGGTCCTGAGAGGAGAGATATCCATCACCGTTCAGCCTGAAGAGCTGCGCGTCGGCGATGTCGTCTCGTTGCAAAGGGGCGAGGCAGTCCCCGCAGATGGCCAGTGTATGACCTCGCGAGGTGCGGAGATGGACGTGTCCCTCATGACGGGCGAATCCGATCCGCAGCCGATCTCAGGCGGTACGCTTGTGCCGGCGGGAGCGTGGTGTGTGGCAGGCTCATTCACTATGCGTGTAACGGCCACGGGTGACGAAACGCAAGCCACACACATCGAGGCACTGGCAAAGAAGGTCGACCTCAGCCCATCGCCCCTTCAAAGACGCGTCAACATCCTCTTCACGTCGAGCTTCGTGCTGGCGCTGGTACTTGCGGTCATCGATGTTGCTCTGTCAGGACAGTCAATCGTAACGGATGTTGATTCGATACGACGTGTGGCAACACTCGTGCTTGGCATGATTCCCGAGGGTCTGGTCTTCTTCTCGACGATCACCTTCATCATGGGAATCGTTCGTATGGCAAGGCTGGGCGTGACGGTGCAGAAGCTTGCCGCTCTCGAGGGTCTAGCCAGCGCCGATGTGGTGTGCTTCGACAAAACAGGAACGCTCACAACCAATCAACTCGTCGTAGGAGCCATCGTCTCGATGTCGAATCGCTCTTACGAGGAGTGCCGGGATCTGGTTGCCGGCATCGCAGAGGCCATCAACGACGAGGGGCGTATGGCTGAGGCACTTCGAGCCATAGACGGTCAGGCGCGGAATGTTCCTGCTACTGCCGTTGTTCCGTTCTCCTCCGAGCGTAAGTACAGTGCATGCCGGCAAAACGATGGAACCTGGTGGGTTATCGGTGCTCCCGAAGTGGTCCTCACAAAGCAACACCCGGCGTGGGAAGAACTCACTGCGAAACTCGAGCGGCAGGGCCTGGAGCGCCTGCGGACTGTTGTCGTGGCTACGACGCTGCTCGATGCACCCACCGGACGGCATGTTGATCCAATCTGCGCCGTGGTAATGAAGGACGCGGTGCGAGAGGATGCTGCGCAGACCATCGACTCTTTCGCTCAATTGGGTATGCGCCGAGTGATCCTCTCCGGGGATGCCGAGGAATCAGTCAACGGAACCCTTGAGACGCTGAACCTCGCCAACGCGATCTCGCCGACGGATGTGATTTCACGGTGCACTCCATTGGATAAGAAGCAGATTATCTCTTCGCTTTCCAGAACGTCGACCGTTGTGATGATCGGTGACGGTATCAACGATCTTCCAGCCATGAAGGAGGCGCATGTCGGTATCGCAATGGACAATAGCGCTCCGGCTACACGCACTTCAGCCGACATCGTCCTATCGCCTTCGGCATTTGCTTCATTCCCTGAAATGATCAACGAGGGACGCCGGGCGGTGCGAATTGTGATGGCTGTGGCCGTCTTGTTCATGAGCAAGAATCTTGCTCTCGTGATGCTGAATGCGTTGACAACGTTCGCCCAAATGGACTATTATCTGAGTCCCCGCCGTGGTGCACTGCTGAGCTTGCTTGGAGTTGCGCTTCCTTCACTCATTCTTGCCACACGGGCATCGATGACTGCACCCACTCGACGTTTCTTTTCGGAGTTACTGGGTAAGATGCTGTTGACAGCGGCGGAGATCCTTGCGTCATACTTCATCGTGTTGACGGTGTTCGCCGATCATCCGCAGATCACCTCGTTGCTGGTCATCACCTTGATCTCGTCCCTCTTGGGTCGACTGATCGTGATCGACGCAATGTCGACCTCCGAGCGCCTGCGGCTGTCACTTCTTTCCTGCTGCATGCTTGCTGCCCTGATCACATTCATGATCCTACCTACCTCCATTCCTTTGGTCAGCATTGTCCAGTCATACTACGAGATCGGAGACGCTGGTCTCGAAGCACTGTTTCCAATGATGATGTCTGCATTGATCGGCCTCATGAGCATGCTGCCATGGGTATTTTTGCCCGGTGAACACAAGCGCCATCTTACATGATGTGCGGCGGCAGCGCCTGCTGATCCTCGCCGTTGGACTTCTCCTCTTTGTACCCTTTCTTGGGTCGGTGCGCCTGTTCGACTGGGACGAGATCAACTTCGCCGAGTGTGCCCGCGAGATGATCGTGACGGGTGATTACCTGCACATGCAGATCGATTATCGTCCGTTCACCGAAAAGCCCCCTCTCTTTGTATGGGCACAAGTAGCATTGATGCACGTGTTCGGCATCAATGAGTTTGCGGCTCGACTTCCCAATGCCATCGTGGGCGTTATCACGTTGCTTGTTCTGCACTCGATTGGACGTCGCCTGCATGGCAACGGCTTCGGCCTGATTTGGCCGCTGGTGTATGCCGGCACACTCCTGCCCCACTTCTATGCACGGTCGGGCATCATCGACCCGATGTTCAACCTGTTTATCTTTCTTGCGATCTGGCAGTTGATACGGGGCGAGCTCGACGGAGCATCGCGTTACGTGCAGGCAGGAATATTCGCCGGCCTGGCAGTCATGACGAAGGGGCCTGTGGGACTTGGTCTTGTTGTTCTCACGGTCATCGCCCAATGGATCGCCGGCAAGCGTAGCACGGCCTCTGCCCGACCCTTTCCCGCGGCAGGCATCGCTGTGATCATCGCTATAGCGTGCATTCTGCCAGCCTTGTGGCTGGGTCTTGATGCCATGGCCAACGGCCCGCAGTTTCTTCTCGAGAATCTGCAGTATCAGTGGCGACTCCTAACGCAGGGAGAAGCAGGCCACGCCCAACCGTGGTACTATCACAGTCTTGTGCTCCTGATCGGATGTTATCCCACATCAGTGTTCTTTCTTGTCGCACTCAGAAAGCGCACTGACCTCTCGGATGATGAGCGGACTATGCGCCGCTGGATGATCGTGCTGTTCTTTGTCGTGCTGGTGGTCTTCTCCGCCGTCACCACCAAGATCGTTCACTACAGTTCCATGACCTATATCCCTCTAACATATCTGGCGGCAACGTGGATCGTGAGGAGGGGGGTCGTCACCCCGGCCATAAACGTCGCCCCGGCGAAGGCCGGGGCCCAGATAGAAGACGTCGCCCCGGCGAAGGCCGGGGCCCAGATAGAAGACGTCGCCCCGGCGAAGGCCGGGGCCCAGATAGAACAATCACACATTACTGATAACCCATGGGCCCCGGCTTCCGCCGGGGCGACGGGACTAATCATCCTTGCACACTCAATCCTGATCGGTGGGATTGCCATCATCGTTCCGCTTGCATTCATGAACAGCGAGTGGATGCTCTCGCTACCATCGTTTCGTGATCCGTTTCTGCGCGAGGCCATGTCGCGAAAGGTCGAATGGCTGGGCATTGAGCCATTCATCGGGCTCATCCTCATCGTGGGGGCATGTGCATTCGCGATATTGCTGCGTCGGAAGCCCCTTGCCGGCATCATCGCACTATACGCCAGCGTGATGCTGTTCATCTTCGCTTTTCTTCCACTCGTAGCCCCGAAGATCGAAGCATACTCGCAAGGGGCGGCGCTTGACTTCTATCAGTCACTCAGGGGTAGGGACGTGTATGCCAAGCCGCTGACCATGAAGAGTTACGCGCATCTGTTCTATACGGACAAGCCCCCGGATCTGAGCAGCGCTGCCAAGGGCATCGACGTTGATGCCTGGGAGCCATGGCTCATCAACGGCCCGGTCGATCGTCCGGTTCGGTTCGTTTGCAGAGTGAACGATCTTGCCAACTGGAAGGACCAGCCGAATCTTCGCGAGCTCTATCGAGAAGGGGGCTTTGTGTTCTTCGAGCGCATCACTTCACCGATGGATCCGCCATCCCAAAACCGCTGACGTCGATGGTCTCGTAGTCCGGCAGCGAAGTTCTCAGCAGCAGCTCCACTTTGAACGTGCCAGCCTTGGCAGGCACGTACTCAACCTCGATTGGAAGTGCTAGCCCCTTCCTCAGCGTGAGCACTGAAGGGCCGACCACCGTAAGTCCCTGCGTCTTGGGTTCAACAGTTATCCGAACCTCGTCGTCAATGTTCGATATCAGCTCGATCTTCGATCGCGTTGGTTGGCCAACCATGCCTTGGTTGAATCCGAGAAAGCTCGAAGAGAGCTGAAGGGGGCGTTGCACTTCGGCCCGAAGCTTCAGGACGTGACTCTTAGCAGAGTCGTTGCAGAACACCGTGACGTACTTATCGATGACGCCGCTGCCCGCCGGAAGTGTCAGCGTGATGTTCATTGACGTCTCTTCTCCCGGTTGCAATGTGTCACGTTCCAGGGGTGCAGACGTACATCCGCATTGAGGACGCACAGATGACACGACAAGCGTCTTGTCGCCGATGTTCTTCAGCGGCACACGATACGATACCGACTGCTGCTTCGTCAGCGAACCACTGGGCGTCACCATACCCCAATCCACCACTGACTGCATTTGGAGACGAGGTTGCGCAAACATCACCATAGGCGCGAGGTAGAGCAAAACCGTCCGGAGGTTGCGAATGTTGACCATTGCCATTGCGGTTACGTAGATTTCCGTTCGATGACCATGTTACCGATTCTCTCGACCATTCTCACAACTGCGGCGACTCTCCTGCTGTCGTTGGTGACATTCACCCAGGAAACGTCCACCGGCGATGACCGTTCGCCCAAGACCGGAGCCTCTGCTCATCCCCTTGCCCGTGCTGCTCAGGTAGCGGTAGACAGAGGGGTTGACAAAGCCTACATCGAACTTCTGATGGGCGATTCCATGACGTTGTTCGATGAAAAGTACGTTCGAACGAACGTAACAAACTTCGCCACGAAGCCTGATTACTCCCACAACTGGTCGGCAGAGGCCGTATCCAATGTTCGGGAGTTCCTCGAGAAGTACCAATCGGTCCTTCATCGTGCCGACTCCGTGCATGGCGTGCCCCCTTCCATCATCGGTGCCCTATTGTGGGTTGAGACGAAGCACGGCCGGGTGACAGGCAAGCACCACGTTCCCAGTGTGTACCTGTCGGTGTTGTTGAGCAATGAACCCGAGTTCATCGAGTCCAACACACTGCTGGTGATGAAGAACAAGGCCATCGATTCATCGAAGATCGACAGCGTCCGTCAGTCCGTTACCAAGCGAGCCGAACGAAAGGTCACCTGGGCAGCGCAACAGCTCAAGGCACTGCACGCCATCCAGCAGCGCAAGACCATGAACACGATCACGCTACGGGGCTCGTGGGCCGGAGCATTCGGGCTCACGCAGTTCCTGCCGTCATCATACGTTTCGTCGGCCGCCGATGGAAACGATGACGGCACCATCGACCTGTATCAGATCGATGATGCCGTGTTCAGTGTTGCGAACTATCTCGATCGTGCCGGCTGGGGATCGAGCGCCGAGCAGCAACGAAAGGCGATTCATCACTACAACAACAGCGACGATTATGTAAACGCCGTGATGAAGCTGGCCTCTCTGGCTGCGGCTGACTGAGAATCGTTGGACTTACGCCCGACCGAGGCGTGTGGCAAGTTCCTCTGCCTGACCCATGAATGTGTCGATGAACGACAGACCATTGTGCCAGAATGTAGGGCTTGTAATATCGAGTCCGAACGGAGTTAGCAATTCCTCCGGACGCTTAGAGCCCCCTGCCGAAAGCAGGTCAATGTACTTGTCCGGAAAACTCTCAGGATTCTGAAGATATATCTGATACAGAGCCAGCACGAGCAACTCACCAAACGCGTAGGCATAGACATAGCCCGGCGTGTGGATGAAGTGCGAGATGTAGGACCACCACACTTCATAGCCATCGCTGAGTTCGACGGAATCTCCGAATTGGCTCTTCTGAGTGGAGAGCCAGATCTCGTTGATCTGATCCAGCGAGAGCTCGCCCTGTGTGCGGCGTGCAATGTGAACGGCTTCTTCGAAGCGGTTAAGGGCAACCTGACGGAACACCGTGGCGATCATTCCGTCGAGCTTGGACATGAGCAGTGCGAGCTTTGCTTCCTCGCTCGTGGTCTGCTCGTACATCTTCTTGAAGGTGATCATCTCCCCAAACACGCTTGCCGTTTCGGCCACCGTTAGCGGTGTATGCATTTGAAGGGGGCCCTGCTGACGTGACAGGTATTGGTGCACGCCGTGGCCAAGCTCGTGTGCAAGTGTCTGAACGTCGCGGCTGGTGCCGGTGTAGTTCATGAAAACATACGGGTGCACGGAGGCGATGGTGCCCGCGCTATAGGCGCCACTGCGCTTGCCCTTACGTACTGGCGCATGGATCCAGTTCTTTTCGAAGAACATCGAGGCGATCTCGCCTGCTCGCTTATCGAATGACATGTATGAATCCGTCACGATGGCACGGGCCTGATCCCACGTCCAGAAATCCGACACTTCGGTCACCGGAGCATAGCGATCATAGTCATACAGTTTATCAAGTCCGAGAAGCCCCTTTTTCAGGGCGAAATACCGGTGGACCAGATCATAGCGAGACACGACGGCATCGACGAGGGCCTGAACGGAAGCGTCGGACACCTCATTCGAGAGGTTGCGACTCGAAACCCACGTTGGGTAGGAGCGCAAACGGTCATTGACCTCGCAATCGCCGATGATGGTGTTGAACACGTATGCATGCATCTTGGCATCTGTCTTGAGCACGGCCGAGATCGTCTCAGCTGCTTCCTTCCGCGTCTGACGATCGCCGTCGTAGAGCATCTTCGTCATCTGTGCAATCGTGTACTCCTGTCCACGGAACGGGAATGTCATCGCACCAGATACTTCGTCGTGAAGACGGACCCAAGCAAAGCGCGACGTTACCGACTTGGCATTGAGAGCCTGTTCGACGTCTTCGCTGAGGGTATGGGGCTTGTAGTCCATCACGACTTCCAGCCAGTGCTTGCGCGAGGCCATCTCCGGAGCTGCCATCAATTCGGCAATACGCTCGGCAGAAAGGCTCGATAGCTCCGTGTCAACGAAGATGATCTCGTTCGAAGCCTTCGACAGCGTCTCCGTCACGCGCTGCATCAGCTTGCCGTATTCGACATTCTCGGAGTCTGTCGACCACTGCAAGTGCGCAAAGGCACCCATGCGGCCGAAACTCTCATTCAGCTGCTCATACTCGGTAACCATCTCCATGAACTCGGAGATACTGGCCGTGGCAAAACGACCATGCCACTTCTCACGAAATGCCTTCGTCCGGTCGCCGATGCGCGCAAGGTCGCCCTCGAGCCCCGTCTCATCGAGCGTTGCGTAAAGATCTGAGAGGTCCCAGAGAATATCTTCGGATCCGTTTGTCTTGGTTGTGTCCATAGGTGAAGTAGTGAGTTACTGAATTACCCGTCATTCCCGCGAAAGCGGGAATCCATCTGCCGTCGCATGGATCCCCGCTTTCGCGGGGATGACAACGCACCTTTGCGTCGCTTTGGCCTAACACCCAAAACCGAACACCCAAAACCTGTCACGGCATGATCCGATAGATCATTCGTGGGAACGGGATGACTTCTCGAATATGCTCGGCGCCAGTGATCCATTTCACCGTGCGTTCGACGCCGAGGCCGAAGCCGGCGTGGGGAACGGAACCGAACTTGCGCAGGTCGAGGTACCACTGGAAGGCTTCTTCCGGAAGGTTCTCATGGCGCAGGCGTTCAAGGAGAAGGTCGTGGTTGTCTTCGCGCTGTGATCCTCCGATGATCTCGCCAGCCCCTTCCGGAGCGAGCATATCCATGGCAAGGACGACCTTTTCGTTTTCGGGATCGCGCTTCATGTAGAAGGCTTTCACCTCGGTCGGATAGCGATGGATGATGCACGGACGGTCGAACTGCTGCATGATGGCTTCTTCTTGTGGCGCGCCAAAGTCCTCGCCCCATGGGAAGTCGATCTGGATCTCCGAGCCATCGGGCTGCTTGCGGTTAAGTTTGACGTCGTTCTTGTTAAGCCACTCGACGGCTTCGGTGTAGGACATGCGATAGAAGGGGCGGCGCACGGCTTCGAGTTTGGAGACATCGCGACCGAGTGTGGCGAGTTCGCGCTGACAGTCCTTCAGGACCGACTGCACGATATACTCGACGAGGTCTTCGGCAAGATCCATATCGTCATTCAGATCGAAATATGCCATCTCCGGCTCGACCATCCAGAACTCCGTCAGGTGACGTCGAGTCTTGGACTTCTCAGCGCGGAAGGTTGGCCCGAACGTATACACCTTTCCGAGCGCCATGGCACTTGCTTCGGCGTAGAGCTGACCTGACTGCGTCAGGTATGCCTTGCCAAGATCGAAGTACTCCGTCTCGAACAGGGTGGACGTTCCCTCGCAGGCATTAGGCGTGAAGATCGGCGAATCCATCAGGCGGAAGCCATTTCCGTCGAAGAAATCGCGAATGGCCTTGATCACCCGGGCGCGCACTCGCATGATCGCATGCTGACGCGCAGAGCGCAGCCACAGGTGGCGGTGCTCCATCAGGAACTCCACACCGTGTTCTTTCGGCGTTATCGGGTAGTCCTTCGAGACCTGCCAAATACGCACATCGGTCACATCAAGCTCTACTCCGGAGGGGGCTCGCTGTTCCGCACGAACCGTGCCGGTGATCGACACGCTGGACTCCTGCGTGAGGTGCTGAGCATTGTCCGCAATCTCTTCGGAGACGTTCGGCTTGAAGAGCACGCACTGCACGATTCCGCTGCCGTCGCGGAGTTTGATAAAGATGAGCTTGCCCTTCTCGGTCTTGTCGTACACCCAACCATTCAGGGTGACGGTTTCGCCAATGTGATTGGCCAGGTCCTCGATGGCAACAAAGGATTTGTATCGCGATTGCATTCGCGAAAATACGCGAGAACTTGGCGAAGTTTGCGTCATGCTTCGCCCCTTATCACTGAAACGGCGCAATGCCGCCGTGCTCTGCAGCACCTGGTCGGACGGACTCGAATCCTGCATCCTCCTATCTGACCTGCGGGACGCCTGTCCCTGTGCCCACTGCTCCGGTGAGCAGATCATGGGTCAGGTCGTTTTTCCCGGCATGAAAACCCTTGCCCCCGGCATGAACGACATTGCTGCTCTTACGCCCGTTGGCAATTACGGCATCCAGGCGTCGTGGAAGGACGGACACGACACCGGCATCTATTCGTTTGACATGCTCCGATCGATCTTTGAATCCAAGCGCCTGAGTCAGCAGACGCTTGATGATATCAATCATCAGCTGTCGTCGCATACCTAGCTCTCAGATCATCGTCGGAAACACCGGTCAGCCTGATATCAAGCAGATAAGCTGCGGCTCCCTATCTTGTATCTACAATGTATCACTGTCACGTTTTCTTTCTATGAAAGCTCGTATCCAGAAATGGGGAAACAGTATGGCATTACGCATTCCAAAAATCGTCATCGATGAGATGGGCCTCGGAGATAATCGCCTGGTCGAACTTCATCTC
>VERF01000073.1 GCA_018882895.1 Candidatus Kapaibacterium sp. | reverse complement strand
GGCGCTCGTCAGCAGACAGCTACGGCGCTGCAATTGGTGGCGCGACTTCTGCCACCTACACGCCACCGGCAGGATTGACAACGACAACCAGCTACCGTCGCTATGCCAATGACGGAACGTGCAATACAACTCCTGAGGTATCAACAGGCACGTGGACTGTAACGGTGATTGACCTCACAGCCGGCGCCGTCGGCTCGGATCAGACGATCTGCTACAACGCAGATCCGGCACCGTTCACCAGCTTGGCGTCTGCTGTCTCAAACAATGGAACGATCACATATCAATGGCAATCTTCGGAGAACGCTACGACGTGGAGTTCTATTAGCGGTGCTACGGCAGCGACCTATGATGTGACGTCGAGTCTGACGCAGACAATGTACTACCGTCGCGTTGCGAATGCTTCGCTTAATGGTGTTGATTGCCAGGCTTCGACGAGTAATATCACGGTGACGGTCCCGGCGTCGCAACTTTCCGCAACCGTTGTCAAGACGCACATCACCTGCTTTAGTGCTACCGATGGTACGATCACTGTGAGCTCACCGGCAGGGGGCTATGGCACATACGAAACGTCGATCAACAACTCAACATGGTTCGACGTGTCAACTTCAACGGCCAAGGTTTTCTCGGGTCTGTCTGACGGAACTTATACGGTTTATCTGCGTGACAAGGCCCAGCCTACATGTGTCGTGACAGTCGGTAACAGTGCCGGTGGCACTGACGTCATCTATCGTCCATCACAGCTGACCTTCACCACATCCGTGACGCATGCATCATGTAACGGTCAGGCTGACGGTGTGCTCAATGTGATCAACCCTTCAGGTGGAACTCATCCGGAGCTGCCGACGCAGTCGTATAAATACTCTCTGAAGAATGACGGCAACACACTGGTTCGTGCGGCGCAAACCTCCACGCAGTTTGGCTCGCTGCCAGCAAACCTCTACTACATTACAATCATTGCTGATGGCGTGACACCGTCATGCTCTCGCGAGATTGGAATCTTCCAAGTGGATGGACCGGGTGCGCCAATAACTGCATCGGTAGCCAAAACCAACATCACCTGCAATGGCTCTGCTGATGGTTCGATCGACGTTTCAAATCCGACGGGTGGTACCAGCTTTCTGTTGCCTACAAGAGATTACCGCTATTCGATCATCAAGAATGGCACTACGACGACCGGACCTCAAGTGTCGGGTTCGTTTACGGGCCTCGGTGCAGGTACATACGACGTGTATGTTACAGCTCTAGCAACTGGCAACAGTCCTGCATGCCAAGCTCTGGTGTCCACTCAGATCGTTCATGAGCCGACGATAGTTGCCTCTACAACGTCAAAGATCAACATCTCGAAGAACGGTCTTTCTGACGGAGAGATCAACTTCACAGTGGCAACTGGAGGTACACAAGCAGACGCGGGTACACGCACCTACAGCTATTACATCGTAAAGAACGGTACAACTACCACTGGGCCTCAGGGTTCTGGGTCATTTACCGGCCTTGGAGCGGGAACGTACACAACGTTCGTAATCGCTGCGGCTTCGGGCTCAACGCCGGCCTGTACGACGCAGGCTGCCTCGCAAACCGTTTTCGAGCCAAGTGTGGTGAGTGCTTCAGTTGCTTCGACAAATGTTTCGTGCAATGGAACCATTGACGGCACGATCTCCGTAACAGGAGCAACCGGTGGCACACATGCCGAGACGTCATCTTCACGTGAACTCCGTTATACGATCAGTCGCTCGGGCGGATCCACCGTTGGACCGCAAGTCTCCGGTTCGTTCACTGGCCTTCAAGCCGGAACATACACAGTATCGGTTTCTGCACTTGCTGATGGCGCTACAAATCCGGCATCTGTGACGGTTCTAAATTCAACCCTCGAGATCTACGAACCTTCAGCTGTGACTACTACTAGCCCCGTTACATCTTCCAACCCGACGTGCTTCGGGGGAACAAATGGAACGATAGATGTGATTGGCGGTGCTGGTGGCACACATGGTGGCCGTGGCTCGCGCACCTATACCTATCTGATCGTTAAGTCAGGTGGGGCAGCTATTCCGACGCAAACGAATCCACTGTTCACTGGGCTTTCCATTGGGACGTACAACGTTTTTGTAATCGCCGACGCGGTCGCAAACAACCCTGCCTGTACGACGTATGTTGAGCAGAAGATTCTTGTGCAGCCGACATCGGTAACACACTCGATGGTTGACAACGCTAACACCACGGCTCCTTATCTCAGGACTGGTGGAACGCTCACTTTCACCATAACTGCGCAAGGCGGAACGCCAAAGACACACTCGTCTCCTTCTACATCCGAACCACATTACAATGTGACGTGGACGGCGAAGCCTAGTGGTGTCTCGGCTAACCCTGTATTTGTCAGTTCTACCAACAATAGTGGTGTGTACACGCTTGTCTACACCATAAGTGGAATAGACCCTGATGTTGTCTCGGGAACGTATGCCGTGAACATCACTGACAACAACAGTTGCCCATCGACAGACAACGGTTCCGTAAGTGTAGTTGCCAATGTTTACGCTACGGTTGATCTGTACGTAGACAACATCAATGGCAGCAACGCCGATGGTACCGGCACGGGCCAACGTCCACTTTCGACCATCACAAGGGCTATCGACATTGCCTCGGCAAACGAGACCATTAACATTCTGCAGAACAGTTCTGGATCGCCTTCACCGGTCGTGATCAATGAAGCACCGGATGGACCGATTATCACAAAGCCACTTGTCTTCAAGCGACTGGGATACTCATACGACGCGGGTCAGCCTGTTGGATCCAGATATTCCGGCTTGTCACAACTGACGTTGGAGCCGACGTTCACTGCGGGGCAGGCATTTGTTCTCGGTACAACGTCCGCGTCCTTCGATGGTTTCTCGGTTTCGTCGCTGTACGTCAACACCAGCGGGACGATTCAGTTTGCTCTCGATACCATCGGATCCGGTGGTACTGTGCGCCTCTTGGCAGGAACATGGAACATCGGCAATCAGCTCATGATATCGAAGCAGCTCACGCTGACGGGCTCACCAACAAATCTGTCATCCTCCTCTTGCGACATCGCCCCTACCTCTGCCCTCGTTGCGGCGGGTTCTACCAAGATGATGAGGTTTAGCGGAACTACGACGAAGACTCTGCGTAATCTCGACCTCACAGTGGGCATTTTGGGTGGAGTTACAGGTCGCTTCCACGAGGTTCCGAGTCCGTCGGCGGGAGACGTCAACGTTTCCAACATGATCTATCGCTATAACAATGGCACAACAACGGTGCGTCTCTATGGCATTACCAATGAAGACAAGAGTGTTGGAGTGCTGTCTGATGTAGCAAAATTTATTGACGATCAAGCAGACAATAGCGCTTCCTATGGTCCGGGTCGTGTGGTCTATGGCAATCAGGGCCCACTGCCAATCACAGGTCTCGAAATTGGTTGGAAGGCAGAGGATGCCGGTACGACGACTGATAATGCCGGCATCGGTCAGATTTCACCAATTATCGGTACGCTGCAACTTCGTCCGGGTCTGAGCGCGACGCGCCCGATCTGGCGCAACGCAGCCAATGGTATGGGTGGGCGTGCCGCACTCGCCTTTAACGGTGGGCAGTATGTGTCAGCCTCTGCCACGGCCAACATCATCTCAGGAGCAGCCAAGACCGTCTTCGTGGCCTTTAGAACACCTTCGGATGACATTGCGACGAATGCAGTTCAGATACTCTACAAGCATGGAAACCACGAAAACGGGGTATCTGTTGCGTTGATAGGTTCGAGTGAATCCAGCACCGAGTTGGTACGCCTGAGCATCTACAGCAAGGCAAGCGGTGGCACGCAGTATGCCCGTACCCGTGAATTCGTGGTCAACCGCAGTACGGACTACGTAGGTCAGATTTACTTCGATGGTGCATCAGGAGCAAATGGCAACCGCGTCGGCATGTCTCTGGACAACGACGGCGGGCAAGTTGGTGAGACCAAGTGGTTGGAAGCTGACTTCAACACGACGACACTCGCTACGCCGTCGCTCTCAGCTGCAACGAATATCTCTCTTGGAGCTAGGAACGGATCTGTTCGCTGGAGCGACGAAGTCCCTGGTACTGCTGGAACGGCTACGCCGGACGATTTCAACAGCGCGCTCACACTTGGAAACTACTTCGGTGGTAGTAGCGGCCGCATCGCCGAGGTGCTCGTCTATAACACTGCTGCGAAGACGACTCGTGATGCCATCTACTGTTACATGCGTAACAAGTATCTGACGACGGGCACTGTTTCCAACGGACTCGAAAGAGGTACGCCAAATGATGATGTCATTGCCGGCGGAGATGTCGAGGTCTCGGATGATATGGATATCTATCCGAACCCTGCCGAAACCGAAGTAAGCGTCACAGTCTTGGCTGCCAGCGCCGGTCGGTTGAAGGTGGAGCTTGTCGATGGACTTGGACGCGTTGTTTCGACAATCTTCGACGAACCTGTTGCAGCCAAGTCGGTTCTTCCGCTCACAGTGGACATCAGCAACGTCGCAAATGGTATGTACATGATTCACGTCACTGGTTCAGCTGGCACGAACATGTCCAGGCCTGTCATCATTCGCCGCTAAGGTCCGGAGTCCACCGGCTCCACGCCGATCTCGCATTCAACAACACCCGCAGATGGAGATCGTCTGCGGGTGTTTTCTTTCCACAACAAGCTTTAATGAATTATCTCCCCGGTTGCCATGATCCATCGCCTCTTGACTTGTAGCGTCATCGCCGCCATCGCCCCCTTCATGTTACTGAGTCAAGTGACGATCTTTGTGCGTACTTCCGGGAGTGATTCCAATGACGGCACTTCCGAGAGCACAGCAAAGCGCACCATCGCTGCGGCCGTGGCATCGGCTAACAGCGAAGACATCATTGATGTTGGTGAGGGGACGTTCGCCGGCGCATCCATCAACAAGAGTCTGCTTCTGCAGGGGGCGAATGCAAACAATGCTCTTGAACGTTGGTCAACACCTACAGTCCTGAGCTCCCCATTGATTCTCAATGAAAGCACTCCGGGTGTGGTGATAACATTTGTGGGTTTACAGTTCGGTGCTGTGGTTCCGGTCGGTGGACGCTGTCCGAATGCGAACGTTACGATCTATAACTGCAAGTTCATTGGGTCAAAGCCCCTTGCCACCACGCAGACCGGGTGGGCAGAACTCTTTCTGACGGCAAGTACTTTCGAAGCAAAGGCCGATGGAACCAAGCCTGGATCAGCTACCGCACATACTGCCTTAGTGCTGGGCGATGTGGGGGTGACGGTTGTTCGGGAAAACACCTTCAAAGATTTTTCAATGTCCGCCATTGACTGCCTGGGATCGGGCCAGATTCTGCGCATCGGCTACAATGAGTTTACAAACATCAATCTGAGCAAAGAGCCCACGCACGCAGCCATTCGCATTGATGCGTCCGGTTTTGATCAGGAAGTCACCGTCGAGAATTCACTTTTCACCTCCTGCGCAACGTCGGTGTCTGTCTCCGGCACAATTTCCGGAAAGACCGTAAGCGTGCAACGCAACAGTTTCAGGAAGACGCCTGTTGGCAGTGTCGCAATTCGGAATCTTGCGCCAACTGCTCTCGACGCCACATGCAACGCCTTCAATGTACAGCAAAGGGAAAGGGAGAAGCCCCTCGACCCGAAGCAGGTAACGGCATCCGTTCGAAAACTCCTGACCGGAGCAGTCACATTCAGCCCGACGAACCTGGATGCTACCGACTCAAATGGAGAGTCCATCGGATTTGAACCTGACAATCAGAAAGGTTGTGATGCGACACTGTCTGAATAACTACACCTTAAGTTTGTATGAAAATCTACGTGTTAATACCTCTTTTTGAAGACAATCTAAATTTTATAGTCCAATATTTATGCAAAATTTTCCACATCTAATGCTTAATTTGTACTGATTATGTCGTAAATCGTACCTCTGGGGTGCGTCTTCGGCATTTCATAACGACGTGCGAAAGAACTGCGGTTTCAAAATTCATCGAGGGGATCCCATGAGAGGAATCCAGACACTTTTTCTGGCTGTGATCATTGCCATAGGAGCGATTGTCTCCAACGCACAGGTCACGGTGTATGTGCGTTCGGCCGCTGACGGCGGTAACAACGCCAACAATGGCTTGACGGCAGCAACAGCCAAGCTGACCATCGGCGGGGCCAATGGGGCTCTGACCGTTGCCGGTGTAACGACACTGGACATCGGAGCGGGCAACTTTGCCGGAGCCACCACGACGGTTCCTCTTACGATAAATGGCGCCAACGCTGGTGCTGCTTTCGCCAATTGGGGAGCAGCGACGGTGCTTACGACGCCGATCACACTCGGCGCGGCGGATGCCGACATTGCCGTGGACGGTGTGACGTTTGGAGCGGGAAGCACCATCAACGGTGCCAGCACCGGAGCGAACGTGATCGCATCGAACTGTAAGTTTTCGGCTGCCAACGCTGTCAATACGACGGGCCTAGGTTGGGAAGAGCTTTCAATCTCGGGCTGCCAGTTCGATGGAAACAATGGCGGGGCAGTGGCAAACGCCATTATCGCCAACGGGCTCACGACGCTCTTCCTGACGGAGACTACCTTCGAGGACTATACTTCGTCGGCAGTCACTGTCTCCGGTAATCACGAGAACGTGGTGATGACCTCGAACGAATTCACCCGCGTCAACACTGGAGGCACGACCTCTGAAGGTGCGATGAAGATCGATGCAGCCGGTCTGTCGACAACAGGCTCGCTTCGCGTGGCCAACAACATTGTCAGCAGTGCGACGACGGTCAACGGCGTTGTGGTAACCGGTGCACTTGCCGGAAAAACGATCAACCTCGAGTCCAATCTCTTCACCGGCATTGGCGGTTTCGCCATCAGGAACGACGGCACGGGAATGCTCTCTGCGGGCTGTAACGCATACGGCAACAACGCTTCTGTGTCAACAGTCATGGGGCTGCTTAGCGGTGCCATTCAGGCAGGACCCTACAATTTCGGGGGAGTCGACAACAACGGGGCCGGCATTGGATTTTCTCCTGTCGGAGGATCGTGTACGCAAGACGGACCGGTAACGATCAGCGGCAGTTCAAATAGTTACTTTCGAATCCAGGATGGTGTCACGGCCGTTGCCGCTGGTGGAACGGTGACAGCTGGACTCTTCACGTTCACGGAAAATGTTAGCGTCAACAAGAGCGTTACCATCACATCGGTAACAACCACAGATTATAAGCGCATCACGCCGTGGACGACTCTCAACGGTACCATCTCGGTTTCAATTGGTGCCGTGAACTTCTCGCTTGTCGGTATGAAGGTCACTAGCTCCACGGCAACGCAGCTTGTTACTTCGAGCGCTACCGGCAGCACAAACATCACGAACTGTCTGATCGATGTCAACCCAACTGCCGGTCTGACTTCAGTCCCAACGAACGGAGCAATACACATCGCCAAGAATGGCGATGTGACAATCAATGGCACGAAGGTTGGACGCCCGACTACCGGATCAGCCCCCTTCATTCGTGCACTGACCTTTGGAGCTGGGAATGCCTGCCGCAACGTTGCCATTGGAGCAACTGCCGACAACGTGTTTGAAGGTACGCTTCAGTTCTCAGGCATGAGCCTGTTGTCTGATGTGTCCATTAACAACAGCACCATTTCAAATGCTGGTATCGATGGTGTATCGTTCACCGGCAATACGATCAATACGCTTTCGATCACCAACTGTGACATCCTTGATTCGCGTCAAAACGGTATCGGAATTCGCGACCGTGTGACGGTCGGTAACACGCTACCGATTGCATCTGTCAATAATTGTCAGATCACCGGTTCCGGGAAGTCAGGAAGCGGCTTTGCTGCGATCTCGATCGCAAGTGCATCGTTCGGAACGCAGAGCTTTACGAACAGCATCCTGCATCCGCAGGACGGAAGCAATACGCCACTGATCAACGGCCGCGGCACGGGCTACGCGCCTTTGATGACTTGTAACTGGTGGGGTTCAAAGTCCCAGGACGTCATTGAGGCCAGCATCACGGGCGGTGCCACCATTGATAACGGCTCAAGCGGATGGCGCCGTGCCACAACGAACACAGGCGGAAATGGTGCCAACTTCGATGGCAACGCCGGTTGTTCTGTGCGTGCCTTCACCATCACACTTACGCCGTCACCGGCCACGTGTTTTGGCACGGCTACTGGTTCTATCGACAACACGCTTGGCGGCACGACTGCGGGGGCAACTTTTCAGTGGTCGAACGGTGCCATAACAGAGGACATCGCGAACCTTTTGGCCGGAAGCTATACTGTTACTGTTTCTACGGCCTCGGAAAATACTCGCAGCAAGTCAGCAACGATCACTCAACCTCCCGTGCTTTCTGCGACAACATCAAAAACTAATATCACCTGTAACAGTGCCACTGACGGTACCATTACCGTGAGCAATCCGCAAGGGGGCTACGGAACGTACCAGTTCCGACTCAACACTGGTGCTTGGCAGTCATCGGGATCGTTTAACAATCTTGATGCCGGCACTTACAGTGTGCAGATTAGAGATGCCGCCTTCACGACATGCGTCGTCGTACTTGGCGATCAGGTTATCACGCGACCAGCAGCACTGACAGCAACAGTTGCAAAGACAAACATCACCTGCTTTACTGCCACGGACGGTACGATAACCGTTACCAACCCACAAGGCGGCTACGGTACGTACCAGTACCGACTCAATACGGGTGCTTGGCAATCTTCGGGATCGTTTGCAAATCTTGATGCAGGTACCTACAGCGTTCAGATCCGAGATGCCGCGCAAGTGAGCTGTGTCGTGGTGCTTGGTAATCAGGTGGTCACGCGACCTGCTGCCGTAACCTCTAATATCACCGGTACCGCAACGATCTGTTCGGGAGGTTCGACAAATCTGACGATAACGTTCAACGGCGTAGCGCCATTCTCATTCTCGATCAATAACGGGGCTTCCCAAAACGCCCCGTCAAGTCCACACACGGTGAGCGTATCGCCATCGTCGACGACCACCTACACAGTCACTTCCGTAACAGACGCCAATGGATGTTCAGCACTAGCTGCAGATCGTACCGGAAGTGCGATCGTTACATTGAACACAGTAACTGCCGGCGTCATCGCATCGGATCAGACGATCTGTTCCGGAGACAATGCAGCAGCATTCACAGTGCCAACGGCCGCAACCGGCGCTGGTGCGCTGACGTACCAATGGCAGGTGAGCACGTCCTTCCCGACGCCGAGCTGGTCGAACATCAGTGGTGCCACGGGTGCAATATTCGATGAAGGAACACTTACAGCAGACGCCCAGTACCGTCGAATCGTAACGAGCACGCTCAACAGTGTGGCCTGTTCGGCAGTATCGAACACATTAACGGTGACGGTGAACAATCTGGTGGCCGGTTCGATCTCGGCCGATCAGACGATCTGTGAAGGCGGAGATCCTGTAGCCTTTGCCTCGACCGCAGCAGCCACGGGAGACGGCACGATCACATATCAATGGCAGCAGAACACGTCCTTCCCGACGGCCAGCTGGTCGAACGTCAGCGGTGCCACGTCTGCCACCTATGACCAAGGCGTTCTGACGGCCGATGCGCAGTATCGTCGCATTGCCACAAGCACGCTCAACAGTGTGGCTTGTACGGCGGTGTCGAACACGGTGACGGTGACGGTGAACAATCTGGTGGCCGGTTCGATCTCGGCCGATCAAACGATCTGCGAAGGCGGAGATCCGGCAGCGTTCACATCGGTGGCGGCCACGGGAGACGGCACGATCACATATCAATGGCAGCAGAACACGTCATTCCCGACGGCCAGCTGGTCGAACGTCAGCGGTGCCACGTCTGCCACCTATGACCAAGGCGTTCTGACGGCCGATGCGCAGTATCGTCGCATTGCCACAAGCACGCTCAACAGTGTGGCTTGTACGG
>VERF01000072.1 GCA_018882895.1 Candidatus Kapaibacterium sp. | reverse complement strand
CGGCACCCGTCATGGCGGTCGCTCCAGAGCGAACCGTGATGCTCACACCCGCAGAACGCGCCGTGGCGTGCCCAACCACAATTGAGAAGTCGACCTTCTCACCCGGCTTGATGCTCCGAGGTCCCTCAAGCGAAACGCTCACGGCCGCTCCTGCATTGCCGCCGTGGCAGCTGCCGCAGCCTGTGCTCGTCTTGGAGGTGAATCCCGTCTTACCGTTCGGATCGGCAATTGCAAAGACAGATGAGAGAACGAGAATTGCTAAGACACGGAACATGGGAGTCTCCCGATGAGATGGTTTGGTGCAGAAAATGGTAGGCTTAAAATACGACTTCCCGTCTGGTCGTTACAGCGTCACATTTCAATCCCCGGGCCTTGGCCCGGGGTACGCAATACGCGATTCGCAACACACGATACACGATACGCAACACGCAATACGCGATACGCGCCTAAATTGCCCCGTGTTTCAGTCGTTCACAATCGTTCTGCTGCTTCTAACAACCGAGGCGGCTGCAGCTCAGCAGTACTCTGTAAAGGTTGGTACGATCGGACATCGGGAACAGCAGATGTCTGTCAGCTATGGCCTCGGAGCCGTCCAGAACAGCGTCGACCCCAACGTCCCGGCCGAGTCAGTATCCACGCTCGGCCCCCTCGCACTGAGCTACCTGACGAATCCCACCAGCTCCTTTGCCATTGGAGCTGAGCTGGGCTATCATGAGCTTAAGGCTCGATGGCAGATCGATCCATCAAGCGCGGGCATGTCAGTTCCGTATCTCAAGCGCAGCGTCCACCTGGCGGCCCAGTCTGTGTGGACGTGGTATGACGGCCGCTGGCTTTCAATTTCTTCTTCAGCCTCACTCGGCGTCGCTCTGATCAGCCATGAGCGTGAGGTATCGTCGGCGGCGATTGCTCCCGCTTACCACATCGGACTTGTCTCATTACGCGCCACCGGTGATGTTGCCTTCCGCCTCGAACTCGGCTTTGGCTACAGGGGGCTTGTGAATATGGGAATGTGCTTTGTGATGTGACCCAGCTGAGGCGCTATCTGCGACGCAGCATCCAGGCCGCGGCTCCGGCGGCGAGCATCGCGGCAATGGCATAGTAGTTCTCAAGGGCCAGTGCCGGGTAGAAGGCGATCATCATGCCGATACCCGAGAATGTGCCACCCAGGTGGGCCTCATGTCCGATAGAGTCGTAGCCCTTGCCGGAGACGTAGGTTGAATAGAAAACAAAGAGACTTCCCATGATCCATGCCGGAAGCGGGATGGGCAAGAAGAGGAACATCATCGGCAGGTCCGGCATCAGCACCGTCGAAGCAGCGATGACGGCGCACACTGCTCCAGAAGCGCCAACGGCTCTATAGGAGGGGGCGTTGCGGTGCACGATGAGCGATGCAAATGAGCCGGCAACAGCGCCCAGCAGGTAGAGCAGACCAAAGCGCCAAGATCCGATGATGTGCTCGAACCATCGACCGAACATGAAGAGCGAGAACATGTTGAAGGCAAGATGCATGTAGTCAGCATGCACGAGCGAGCAGGTTGCAATGCGCCACCACTCGGTGCGCTCGCCCAGCACATCGTTGACGCTGAAGAGCAGGCGCTTGTAGAGAGCGCGACTCCGAAACGAAACGATCGTGACCGCCACGGTGGCGATCACGATCGTGAGAGTCAGCGGAGAGAGACCTAACTCGCTCACGGAGCAAGCATCAGCGACATTTGCGGGGCCATTCCAAGTTTATCCCTCAGCATCATGATCGTCTGCTGAAGATCACTGGCTGCCTGCTGCATACCGCGATTGCGAGCCGAGGCAAGATTGTACTTCGACTGCAGACCTTCGGCGATCTTAAGAGCCCCCTGATAATCCTTCGCACGCACGGCCTTTGCGATCTGGATCTCATCAAGCTGATAGTCGAGCTCCGGAGACACATTCAGTCCAGCGCCGGCCTCTTTCAGATAACGCGTGGCCACGTCCCATCTGCCTGCGATCTTGGCAGCATCGCCGGCTAGCACGCGCGACATGCGAATGACCGACTCAAGGATCTCTGATTCAGTTCCTTCCCGTGGAACCGGGAAGCCCTGCTCGGCAGTGTACAGCCGAGGATTGGCAATAAGGCGAGCGGCATTGGCAACAGCACGATCGGCCATAACGCCTGCATCGTCATACATTCCGCAGGTCTCATAGAACCGTGCCGTCTGAAGCTCGAACATCATGCTCATCGGGAACATATCGAGCGACAGGAGCGTATTCATCCGCTTCAGAACCATTCCGGCGCGCGCTGTGTCCTTCCTCTCATACAGCAAGTAGGTGGCGTACTTGTAGAAGACGTTCCGGTAGCTGAGAATGTATCCGCGGTGAACGTCATCATAGTACACGTTCGGATTGTTGAGGTTCCGGAACTTCAGACCCAAACGAGGAGTGGTGTACACTTCGTCGTCGGCCAGGCTCTGGATGATCGTCTTCTCCATTATCTCTTCGTTGACCCCTTCGCCGATGGCCGACACTTGAGGTGTTGGGCATACGCGGTAGGCCATACCTTCGAGACGCACGTATTTATCGAGTCCGCAGAACTCATCGGCATACTGCGGATCACCAACGGAGGTTGAGAAATAGATCGGACGCGTGAACCGCGTGGTCTTGAGAATGTCGGCCACAAGCTTGTGCTGCACTCCGATGAAGTAGGTCACCTGACCCGTCGTCTCATCCGGTCCACGCGACGTGCCCTTGAACAAGAAGGACATCGAACCGCGGTTGATCAGCGCCGTATCCTTTGTAAACTTGGCAAGTATCGCCTTGTCGACCGGGATCGTCAGCTCGGAGGCCGGACCAAAATCATAGGACAATGCTCGAGGGTCGTCTTCCGACACCGTCAGCTGTTCATCACTGAACGAGAGCGGGATGCTCTGCGCGCCCCATGGCTCGCGATTCTTGAGTTGCTCGATGTACCAAGTTGTTTGGCCAAGTGAGAGGTTGACCACGCGCACGTCACGGCGCACACCTGCAACGTCCTGCAGATACCACACAGGGAACGTGTCGTTGTCGCCATTGGTGAACACGATGGCATTCTGCTCCAGTGATTGCAGAATGTTATAAGCGTAGTCAAAGGCGAGATAGTTACCGGCACGAGAGTGCGTGAACCAGTTCAGACGGGCCATGTTCACCGGCACCAGCGCAATAACTGCAGCCATTGAGGCCCCAACAACGGCAACGTTCTGACGCAGGCGCTCGAAGAGGAAGAACGCTCCCATGCCTGCCCACATGGCAAACACCATGAAGGACGAAACATAGAAATAGTCGCGCTCCCGGGGCTGCGGATTCTGCTGATTCTGCTGGATCGCGGCCAGCACACCCGTCATGAGGAACAGCACCAGGTACACCCAGGCCATACGCTTGTCGCGCACGAAGTGGAACACCATTCCGAACAAGCCCAGCAGCAGAGGAAGCGCGAAGTAATTGATCGGATAGTGCTCGGCGAAACCTGTCTTGTACGAATACGATTCGATGGTCGACTTCGATGTGAAGGGGCTGGCGGCTGGTGCATCCTGCACGTCGCTAACGCGGCCCATGAAGTTCCAAAGGAAGTATCGCAGATACATCTGATCGATCTGGTAGTCCCAGAGGTACTTGAACTCCGCCGTGTTGTACCGCGAACGTCCGTCTGTCTTCCAATTGCCGAAGTCCGGACGTGAATACCGAGCACCATCCTTGCGTTCGACGGCCTTGATCGGCGGCTGAACCCAGTTGCCGTACTCGATGTAGTTGTTCACAAAGCGCTGCTCGCTCTGATAGCGGCGCGGCCACATGGGAGCCTCGCCGTACTGCTCGCGACCAAGGTAGCTGACGAGCTTGGAGAAGTTCTCGGGCTTGTTCTCGTTCATCGGCGGGTTCGAGTTTGCCCGAACCAGGATATGTCCGTACGTGGAGTATCCCAGGATCAGCAGCAGGAAGGCCGATGAGGCAAGCGTCAGAACACCCTTCTTCGTGCGATTCCCGTGCCACACACCGTATGCACCGAGAGCGATCAAACCAACGCCAAGAAGTCGGAAGATGATGTTGTCTTCGATCCGAAACTCACCGGCCTCTGTCTTGAAGAACGGGAGGTTGCCGGCAAACAGAGCCGGGAACTTCATGATGATCACGTTGTAGATCAACACAAACAGCACAAGTCCGATGCCCATTGTCACCAGCAGGGACTTGACCGAGAAGGTGTACTTACGCAGATAGACGAGTAGGACCAGCGAGAACACCGTAAGGATCGACAGAAGGTGAACACCGATCGAGAGACCGATGAGGTATGCGATCAGAAGCAGGTACTTCTCATGTCCGGATTCGTCGGCCTTCTCATTCCAGATCATCATAAGGTGCACGATGATCGCCACGAAGAGCGATGATGCTGCATACACCTCGGACTCAACGGCATTGAACCAGAACGTGTCTGAGAACGTGAACGTGAGCGCAGCCACAAGGCCCCCTCCAAATACTGGAAGGGCGTTGCCAAGCTCATCAATGTTCTCGGTATAGAAGTTTCGGATCACTCGCACGGTGATGAAGTACAGCAGAAGCACCGTAAAGGCGCTCGACAACACCGAGACAAGATTGACGCGCCACCCCGGGTCACCGAACGGCAGAAGGTGGAATACCTTGCCGATCATGAGGAAGAGCGGGGCGCCCGGAGGGTGTGGGACCTGTTGCTGCACGGCAGCGGCCGTGAACTCTCCGCAGTCCCAGAATGGAACCGTGGGCTGCACCGTCATCAGGTACGTAATGAGCGAAACGGCGAATGCTAGCCCGGCAAAGGCATAGTGCATCGTTCTGGTCGAGTTCTGCATGGACCTACGGAACAATGGTGGTAAAAAAGCCTGTAAAGTTACGACATCACCGAGCGATGACCGCACGGCCAACGGCTGCCGCGCCGAAGAGTCCGGCATGCGCTCCGAAGCGCGCCGGTAGGACGATCGCATTGGCCGCGATCGTGGGTATAGCACGGTGTTTTATGGTCGCAGTTATCGTTTCAATGATGAAAGGGGCTTGCGAAACGCCCCCTCCAATGATGAGCACACGCAAGCCAAGTACAGCCATTGCCGTACACATACCGATTCCGATCACACGTCCGGCCTCACGCAGCACGGCCTCATCGGTGATCTCCTGCACACTCTGCACATCATGTCCGGCCTGACGTGCCATCTGAACGATGCCGGCGTTACCGACATGATCCTCAAGGACCGACGTCCGGAATGGCCGCGGATCACGAGCCCCCTCAACTGCCCAAGCATCAAGAATGATATGCCCGATCTCTCCGGCATCTCCATGAGGTCCACGATATAGCTTCCCATCCAGAATGATCCCCCCTCCGATGCCGGTACCGAGAGTTGCATAGAGGAAGTTCGGATGCTCTGCACCTGCCCCCATGTGGGCCTCGGCCAATGCCGCGGCGTTGGCATCATTCTCGAGATCAACGGGCTTGGACGTCACTGTGCGAATGCTTGCTAGCAGATCAACGTCATCCCACCCCGGCAGGTTAGGGGGCGCTTGCACGTGCTTGGTGTCGGGGTCAACGATCCCGGGCACACCCAGGCCGAAGGCCGCCACATCCGGCGAACGCTGCTCGATAAGACGCACAACATCACAGATCCTGCCGACAACGGCATCACGCCCCTGTTCGGCCAACGTCGCAACACTGTCCTCCCAAACCGTCACTCCGCCGGCATCCACGACACCGTACTTGATGCCCGTGCCGCCAACATCTATGGCTCCGAATCTTTGCATAGGAATGAAAGTACGAATTACAGAAGTACGGAATTACAGAAGTACGGAATTACAGAAGTACGGAATTACAGCGTTGTTGGGGCGGGGAAATCACCACCGCACTCATGGGCCCCGGCCTGCGCCGGGGCGACGTTGTTCATTCACACTTGGGCAATCAATGGCCTCCAACGAAAAAGCGGCCCGCGCCACTGGCGCGAACCGCTCTTGTAATCATCACGTCGAAGGAAGATTGCAGAAGCCCACAACCCAAAACCCACAACCCAAAACCTACAACCTGCTTATCGCGAGTAATACTCGATAACGAGTGGTACTTCGCAGATGACAGGCACTTCTTCGCGCGGCGGCATGTAGAGGAACTTCACTGAATAGTCAGCCTTGCTCATATCCAGATATGGTGGCGGGGCTGCTGAGCGGATAGCTTCCTGGATTGCTTCCACCTTACGGCTCTTTTCGCGGATGGCGATCACGTCGTTTGGTTGAATGGCGTATGCCGGCATGTCGACCTTCTTGCCGTTGACATTGATATGGCCGTGGCGGACATACTGACGGGCGGCATACATCGAGCGGGCAAGCCCTGAGCGGAACACCAACGAATCCAGGCGTTGCTCAAGAAGCTGCACCAGAATGTCCACCTTGTTGCCTTGGATCCGTGCGGCCTTGGCAATGTAGTTGGTCATCTGACGCTCGTGCAGGTTGTACTGCAGACGCAGGCGCTGCTTTTCCAAGAGCTGCTTTGCGTAATCAGAAAGCTTGGCGCGCTTCTTCGCGGCACCGTGCTGGCCCGGAGGGGCCGGATTGCGATCAAGATACTTGCGTGACTTCGGCGTTACCGAGAAGCCAAGCTTACGCGAGATCTTGACCTTGGGTCCATTGTACTTCATCTCGTACCTCGCTCCCACATTCGTGGGGCAACATTTTTGAACATCCCTGCATGGTGGTACTACCAGGGGCAGGATTTTGGATAGCCACGAAGATAAGGCGAATTACTGAAGTACGGAAGTACGGAATTACGACACGATGCTTCTCGGCGAAGCCGTCCCACACGGCGAAGCCGTCTCACACGGCGAAGCCGTCCCACACGGCGAAGCCGTCCCTACTCCAGCGGCGTTTCGATCGTGATGATCACCGTCCGCGAGTACAGTCGGCCTTCGGGAGTGTTGTTATCGAAGAGTTCATCCGCACTACCATAGCCGATGGAGCTTTCCGGAGGAAGATTCAGCTTTGAACCAACGGCGCGAGCACGCCGTTCGGAAAGGCGCTGGTTGTATTCCGGGTTGCCGACGCGATCTGTGTAGCCCTCTACCGTGACCTTTGAGCGTTCGGTGATGCGAGGACGGATCGTAGCGAGAATCCGCTCGTGTTGTTTGGTGAACTCTGACTCGTTGTAACCGAAGATGATCATGTTGAAGCGTTCAAGACGCTTGTCCTTGCGGTAGAGCTGTTCGACATCATAACCGCGGGTCGATGAGGAGTTTGAGGCACCTGTCACATCGCTCACGGTCAGCTCGTAGCGAAGGGGCTCCTGATTGCGCGGGAACACTTCCGGACGGTCAGCCACATTCCATCGTATTGGCGTGGGCAGCGGCCCCGCGCCACGAATGGCATCGAGGCGGCGAGCCCCCTGATAGATATCCATCGTCCAGTCACGCACCGTCGTATCGACCGATACATCCGGCGTCAGAGCGATGGTGGCGGCATTCATCGTGCGAACCGTGTCGGTGAAAAAGATCGGATCGAGAAGACGCGTGTCCTGACCCGTGATCTCCACGCGTCGGTTCTCGACGACTCCATCGACCGTGTTGATGTTCGAGGGACTCTCCGGCAGGTCTCGCGCTTGAACAGTCAGCCGCGATGGCTCAATCCCCCAAACACGGATGAAGTACTCCTGCACGTTGTAGGCCCGCTGTCTCGACAGTTCACGGTTGCCCTTTTCGGTTCCTGCATTGGAGTTGCATCCGGTGATGATGATCTTCTCCGACGGGCTGTTCCTGAGCTTGTAACCAACGATGTTCAACAGATCATGATAGATCGCAACCGTACCGGCTCCATTGAGATGATCCAAGGTATAGGCCGACACGTCGGCAGGCGTTAGCCGCTTATACCGTGCAGGGATCTCCGCACTATTCTCATCAAAGAACACATAGTTGAGCAACGCGTAGAGATTGAGAGATACGGTGTTGCTCACGCTCACTTTAGGAGCGGCAAGGGGCTCACCTGATGCGTTGAGCATCTGTGCGGTCACTCCGCGAATCGAGACGCTTGGCTCGCGCTTCACTGGTTTGGGCACCTCCACGGCAGCAACGACCGTGTCCTTCACCGGTGGTGGCGGAGGCGGTGGAGGAGGTGGAGGTGGCGCCGGACGTGGCGTGCTGCGTTCTGTGTAATTCTGCCACGCCAGACCAACGCCGAACCTGATCGATGTGAGGCTCCATGGCTGTGCCGACTGAAGATTAGCCATACCGATGTTGGCAACAAGTTCCGGCTCGAGACGCCACTGCTGGTCTGAAGAGATGGGAATTGAATACCGAATGCCAAGCACCGCAGCAAAACGCGTCGATGCCGTTCCGGGAATGGCCGAAGAGTCGAACTCAAAGCGTGTGCGCGAACCGTCGGAAAACACAACGTCGGCAGGTGCGGCAATGAACTCCCGCTGAGAAAACGAAGATGACATGAGGAAGCCAAGCCGAAATCCGCCCAGCAGGCTGAGTCGTGGCATGACATCATAGGCAGCAACAGGTGCAATGCTGATGAACGACCGCGTCGTTGAAAGCTCGTACCCAAGCTGGATCGTTTCGTCGACGCCGGATGGAGCGATGACCTGCGTCTGTTCGGCCGAAAGCATCGCCGAATGGAGGTCATACCCGGCTCGAAGCTCCAGTCGCACTGGATCGGAAAGTCTGATGTGACCCAGAAGTTCGATAACTGGCATGACGCCGCTGGCGGTCGAGTACTCAGGGCAGCAGCTTGGAATTCCGGGCAGCCCCCTGATCGGAGCGTTGTGCAGGTCGAGCCCTGCGCCTATCACGCCGGCCAGTCCATAACGCGTGTCGTAGAACGACGCCGCAGCACTGTCCTGCGCCCGCAGCTCGCCTTGACGTATGCCCACCACAAGAAGTAGCAGAACAAGGAACCAACGTAGTGAGGGAGTGGTCACGAGTGGTTACTTCCCGATGATCACAGCTCGCGAATGGGTCTGCTGTCCATTCATTAGCACAATGAAGTACTGACCGCTTGGAAGGAGCGCGGCCGGAAGCGCGATCTCATGACGTCCGGGAGCAAGCGTGTCCTCAAACAAGGTGCTCAGAGGTCTTCCCACTGCGTCAACAAGCAATACACTGTAACGGCCCTGCTCACCGGCACTGACGGTCACTACCGCGTCACGCTGTACCGGATTCGGGTTGATTCCCACGATGCCCGTGGCGTTGGTGCGCTTTATCAAACGCACAGTGTCGCCTTCTTTACAAAGGCCGAGGACCGTGAACTCTCCGCTTTCCTTGAGTGCACGTATGAAGCCACCACGTGGCCATTCAACGGAGATGATCTCAAGGGGGCTCTTTTCGACCGACCCCAGTGCGACGAGAAACGGCAGCTCGGCAATGATGCCGACGGTATCACGAACCGTAGCCGTCACAGTCATGATCGCATCATCCCCATTGAATACGACCGACTGATTCCCCTTGTGAACCAGCACGGTACGGTTATACCGAAGTTTAACAACGACGTCGCGCGGTCCATCTCGAAGAAGATTCCGCGATGTCGCAAGAATCAGGGGAACCTTTACGGTGGTTCCGATATCACCTTCGCTACTGGGGATGACCACGCGCGTTGTGGCCTTCGGTGGGCGATACCAGAAGCCGACACCTGCTTCTGTATTGCTGCGTCGAGTGAACCCTACAATTCCCTGCCCCAGCGTGCCCTGCACAGCACCTTTGGCGCCGTTGCGAGCCGTGACGGCACCGTTGCTGATGACCGTGCGTTTCAGCTGCTGCGCAGACGTCGGCACGGCCGACATCAGCACTGACAGGAGGATGAAGTATGTGATACTTGGCCGGATCACTCAACCACCGTGATGTAGAAGTCTTGCTCAACAGGGTCGATCGCAGCAGCCGTTACGTTCTGCACGCGCAGGTAAATGTTGCCCCCTTCGGCACGTGCCCAGGCAATGAGGATGCCCGCTTCAAGGTCGGCAATGGGGCTTATCATCACCGACTGGCCTACAGCTGCATTCGCAAACGGGATCGTGACGGTCAGACCGGCGTTCGCGGCAACATTGGCAATGTTCACCGTGACCGTACGCTTGATGATGTT
>VERF01000017.1 GCA_018882895.1 Candidatus Kapaibacterium sp. | reverse complement strand
GGATGTTTTCCAGACGATTGCTTTGCCCGTTATAGTAGGTGTTGAAGCCCATAAACTTACCCCCACCATCGTGGAAGGTTATGAGGTCGCCGATGTGAAGACGCTCCATCGGCATTGCTCGAGCAATGCCCACATGACCATCGTTGCGAACCCGCAGCAGATCTGTGTTATTCGATGACAAAACCACCAGAGCATTGGTGGCTGTGGTTGCACGCTCAAATGCCTTGACAAGCAGACGGGTGTCCGGCCATGGGTAGTAGTTGCCCAAGCTGGCGCAGGCCTTGCCGTCGATGTTCCGAAGAGTCAGCCCGGCGAAACGATCAAACGTGCTGCCACCCTCATACCAGTCGACTTCTGGGTTGTTATCCGACGCAGCACCGGCTCCAAGCTCGAGATAGCCATGACGCGACATTCCGATCTTGAGCGGAGGTGCGTTGAACCGTTGTTCTTCGAGTGAGCGCGGAATCAGCCTGTCGAACTGGCGGTCGATTTGACCGTTAACATATGTCGCATCCCTGAATACGTTGTAGCCGATATAGTCGTCCTCGAATCCGACGTGGAAAGTCATTCTCTTACCGACGTGCAGCAATTCTCTGGGGCTCTCTTCACCAATACCAACGTGCCCCTCCGGCGTTATCCGCATGCGTTCCTGGTCCGGCGCATTCAGCAGAGGCGTCGTTGCAAATTTGATCGAGGCGTTGTGGTTTCGTGTACTCAAAAGGAGGTTGTTGATCGACGGTGATGCAACGAGAGCAAGATCGTATTCCTGTTCAAGAGCAGAGAAACGCTGTCCGGTGTTGTTGTGAAGACTTAACGTTCCCGACCGACCCTGGCAACCGAGGCCGTCGAAGTTTGATGCAAGGCGAATAATCGGCTTGTACTTGTGGATCAGGTCAAGGAGCACGTCCGGCGGTGGACTTGTCTGACAGTTAAAACACTGTGCGTTGTTCACACCTGCCTGATTGATAACACGCAGATTGTTGTGTATGCGATCTCCGGGGATGCAGCCCGGCTGCCCCGGCTGCGCAATGGCCTGGACATGGAGCCCCATGGCCATACAGATCACACTAAGGACACGAAGCAGCTGACGAGAGCTACGGGGGGGATAGACGCATAGGAACCTCAAGTAAATAATTGAATCGAATAAAGCAGGCGAAAACATAATGGAATTACAGCAAGAGGAATTACTAAACTATCTCCCTCCAACAACCAAAGTCGCGCTCGAGCGCGAGGTCAACGTCTGGTGATTGAGGACGCTACGCGGGAAGCTTGCAGCGGGAAGCTACGCGGGAAGCTTGCAGCGGGACGCTACGCGGGAAGCTGCTTCGCAGCGGGAAGCTTGCAGCGGGACGTTTGCAACGGGACGCTTCGCGGGACGCTTCGCGGGACGCTTCGCGGGACGCTTCGCGGGACGCTACGCGGGAAGCTGCTTCGCAGCGGGACGTTTGCAACGGGACGCTTCGCGGGAAGCCGCTTCGCGGCGGGAAGCTTCGCGGAAAATCGGCATTGTAGGGGCGAGACGCAGTCTCGCCCGTCGGGGGCTTACAATCAGCCGAGGTAAAAACTTGCAATTAGCCGAGGCAAAACTTGCAATTGGCCGATATCCTGACTTACATTTGGCCGACGTGAATACGGAGCAGAAATATCTACGGTTAGCTACGCCACTCCTGAGGCAGGCGCTTGCCGAATCTCCGGTGGTGCTGATCCATGGGCCACGGCAATGCGGTAAGACAACACTTGCTCAGACGGTGGGTGAAGACCTTGGGTATTCCTACTTCAGCTTTGACGATGCAGTCACATTATCTGCCGCCACAAGTGACCCAGTCGGGTTTGTGGACGACTTACCGGAGCGCACAATTCTTGATGAGGTTCAACGCGCGCCAGAGCTCTTCACCACGCTCAAACTGGCAGTAGACCGCGACCGACGTCCGGGGCGATTCCTCCTCACGGGATCGGCGAATGTACTTTTGCTGCCCACCCTGGCAGACTCCCTTGCTGGTCGGATGGAGATCCTGCGATTGCACCCGTTGTCACAATGTGAATTGTCCGGAGCAGAGTCCGGTTTCCTCGATGCACTCTTCGAGCACGGATTCAAACTGCGTCCGTACCAGCGGATGGGCAGTGACTTGATCAGACGCATCGTTGCCGGTGGATATCCACCAGCACTGGCTCGTTCCACTCCTCGGCGGCGTGCTACGTGGTACCGTGATTACGTTGAGACGCTTGTACAGCGCGACGTGCGCGACCTTGCCCGTGTCTCGTCGCTTGACGCTATCGCAAGGCTACTGGCGCTTGCCGCAAGTCAGACAGCGCGACTCATCAACGTGAGCGACCTTGCCGCCCCATTCAACCTCAGCCGACCCACGATTCGAGAGTATGTGACTCTCTTGGAACGCATGTTCCTCCTGGAAGAGCTACCACCATGGCACAGCAACCGGCTGAGTCGCCTGATCAAAACCCCGAAGCTCCATCTCACCGATACCGGTGTTGCCTGCGCGCTATTGGGGATGGACGAAGCATCACTTGCACAGGACCGTGAGTTGCTGGGTCAGCTGCTGGAGACCTTCGTAGTGCAGGAGTTACAACGGCAGGCAAGTTGGCGTGATGACGATATTCGATTTCATCACCTTCGGGACAAAGACGGCGTCGAGGTCGACCTCGTGATCGAGCAGGGCGGCCGTTCGCTGGCTGCAGTAGAAGTAAAGGCCTCAGCGACCGTCACCGAGAAGGACTTTCGTGCGATCCGCAAGCTGCAAGGCGTCGTCGGCAAGCGATTCACGTGCGGCGTGGTTCTCTACGACGGAGAAGCAAGCATTCGCTTTGGCGAAAGACTCTATGCAGTGCCGATACGAGCACTATGGGAAACGGTGGAATGAGAATACTGCTCCCAACTCAACAGCAGCGACGGATTGATGATCTCGCTTACCTGGTGATGTTGCTTACTCTTCCGGCCGACAGTTCAACGATCATGTCGGCGTCGGCAACGGTGTCGAGGCGATGGGCGATCGTCAACACGGTTACATCACGAAACTCTTCGCGAATGGTTCGTTGAATCAGCGCGTCGGTTGCTATGTCCACACTAGCCGTTGCTTCGTCGAGCACGATGATGCGGGCACGGATGAGGATGGCGCGAGCAAGGCACAGAAGCTGACGTTGACCCTGCGAGAAGTTTGCGCCCCCTTCAACAACAGGTGCATGAAGTCCACCCGGCAGGTCCCGGATAAGACCTGCAAGCTGCACCCGACGCAGTGCCTCCCAGATCTCGGCATCAGTGCATTCGGAGAAACGGTCGAGGTTCAGCCGCACCGTGCCGATGAACAACGTCGGATCCTGCGGGATGATGGCAATGCTCCGACGTAAACGCTCGAGTGGTACGGACGTGATATCCACGCCGTCGATCATGATGCGTCCACGCTCGGGTTCGACGAACCGGAAGAGCGTTTGGAAGAGAGTGGATTTGCCGGACCCCGTTCGTCCGATGATGCCAACGTTCATTGCAGGTTCAACGCTGAAACTCACCCCATGCAAAACCGTTGGCAGGTGCTCAGCATATCGCACATGCAGGTCTTCGATCCGCACGGCCCCCTTCGAAGGCCAAAGAGCTGCTGCGTCGAGCGCGGGCAGTGATGTGGTAGGGGGCTCACCGGGAAGAGTGGCAAACGTTTCGAGGCGCTCAACTGACGTCATGCGCGACTCGACCTCGCTGAAGGCGCGGATGGTCCAGTTCAGGGTAGCCCAAAAGCTGATTGCGTATGTCATCACCACGCCTGCAAGGCCCGGGGAGATCGCTCCGTTCCATGCCGACATGATGATAAGCACGCTTGTGCCTACGGCCACCAAGCCCCCTGTCATGGGCACGCGCGTGGAGAACCACCGATTGAGCATGATGCTGCACCAGTAGGCGCGCTGATAGCGACCAAGGATCGCTCGGTGCGTGTCGATGAAATGCTGCTCTCGCGCAAAGCCGTGGATCACGTCGAGGCCCGTTACAAGCTCTTTGAAGTGCGAGTAGCGCGATGATCGGCTTATCGACTCCAGACGCTTTGCTTCACGCGCACTCTTGCGGTAGTCTCGTTGCAATCGGTTGTAGAGCCAGAACACGGGGATGATCACGACGATTATCAGAGGAAGCACGCTCATGATCAGAAGTATCGAACTCAACGTCTGCGTGAGCGCTTTGAACGACTGTTCGATGTTCCAGGAAAGGTGATCATCAACGCCTTCCATGTCGCGCGCAAAGCGGTTGAGGATGCGTCCCATGGGCGTGCTGTCAAAGAACCGCAAAGGGGCCTGCAGCACACCGAGCAAGGCATCGTCGTGGATTGTGCGCGATGCCGCCGCCGTGCGCGAGAGCCAGGTAAGGCGCTCGATTCCCCAGGCCAGCAGGACAACAGTGCCGAGCACGCCGTAGATGATGATTGCAACTGGTGCAGAGAGAGTATCGGTGTGTGTGACGGACAAGATGCTCGACCAGATGTCTGTGGACGTGCGGCCGGCATTCACGTCCGACCAGTGTCCGAGCCACGACGTCTGAAGGATCGGCATGAAGGAGATCATCAACACAGTTACGACAAGCCCCATCGCCCAAAGCGGTGCACTCCAACGACGTCCAACCATGGCACGCAGATACGTCTTGTACACCTCTACGCCAACTGCCCCGGTGACGCGATCCTCATCGACCGTCAGGCGTGAGGTTGAATCGTCGGTAGCAGCCGATGCACTCGGCGCCGGCACGGCGTCCTTCAACGCGCTCTTCTCTGACGTCATCATGTTAGGGGGCTCGGCAGCCTCATGACGCATAAGATCGCGGAATGCCTCGTGGTGTTGCAACTCATCGAAGGTGCCGCGCGCAATGACCGACCCCTTCTCCATGAGGATGATCATGTCGAATCGATGCACGTGCGCAAGCCTATGCGTTACAACGACGCGGGTGATGTTCTTCCACGCACCGAAGAGCAGTGAATCCACCAGGACCTCTTCGGTATGCACATCCACGGCCGATAGTGGATCATCGAGCAGAACAAGTCCCGGACGGTAGTAGGCGGCGCGCGCAAGCGATACGCGCTGCTTCTGTCCACCCGAGAGATTTACGCCCCGTTCGCCAATCTCCGTGGCACGTCCTGCCGGCATCAGCCGAAGGTCTGCATCCAGTGCGCTGTCATGGATAGCCCCATTCAAGCGTTCGTGATCGATGTCTTCGCCAAAGAGGATGTTCTCCTCGACAGATGCGTTCATGATGAACGCTTCCTGGGGGACGTAGCCGATGCGCGGACGCTCTGCAGGCGAAATGTTTGTGGCCACGACAGAGCCGGTTGTCGGCACATGCAATCCCGCCAGCGTACGAAGCAGTGTGCTCTTTCCGGCGCCGACCGTTCCGATGATAGCAATGCTCGCTCCGGGCGCAATGTCAAGATCCAGCTCCTGCAGGGCCGACTCACCGGCATCAGGATAGGTGAGCGAGAGGTTCGATGCCACAAGTCCGACAGGAACAAAGGGATCCGATTCGCTACGCTCATCCTGCGGCCGCACGGAAGCGGTAAAGAACCGATGTAAACGTCCGGTGGCAACACGAGCATGCTGCAGGTTCGAGAGCAAGTGACTGACGATGCCGAAGGGTTCTTCGAGCATGGCAAAGAGGGCAAGGCAGGCAAAGATCAGCGGCGTTGTGAGCTCTCCGCCCAGGTACACGTAGGCACCGAAACCGGAGAAGCCGACCAGCGTTGTGGTGCTGACGAAGATCATTGTGCTGAGCGCATCGGTGCGCACGATGCGGACCTTGGTGGCCACTTCGCGATGACGAACGCTGCTGACCTCCTGGCGCACACTGTGTTCCCAAGCATGGAACTTCACAACGCGGATGCCCTGCAGGATCTGCGACATCAGCGTAACTCGCTCGTCGCGCAACTCCATCAGCTCATGATCAAGACGTCGATATCGATTGGCAACCAGCACCGTGAGCGGTGCGATAAGTGCCAGAGTTGCAAACGATGCAAGAGCGGCTACTCCGAGATACCACCAGAGCATAGCCATCACGGCAACCGTCTCGATGATGGTATTGTAGAACTCCGGAATGAAGAACATCGACTCGGCCATCGCATCGGTGTCACTCGAAAGATGGTTGACCAGATCGCCTGTCTGCATTGTTGAGCGAGAGGAACGACGAAGCTTCAGCGCATGATGGATGATGCGGTCGTTCAGGCCGTTGACGATCGTTGCAAAGCCTCTCAGCATGTTGAAGAACATGTGCTGGTTGAGCAGTGCGCCGAGGATGCCAACAAGCCCAAGGACAACAGCCGTGGTCATCGCGGCAACGGGCAGGTCCCGAGAGGCCGATACCGTTGGCAGCTGCGATAGCATTGAGTGGAGCAGCACCGGCGTTGTGAGCACCACGGCAATGCGCATCATGATGATCGCCAACACGGTGCGGGCCGGACGTCCGGTAGCCCAGAATACGCTCAGGACAAAACGTCGGAAGGAATCCGTTGGCAGCGAGGCAAACGCCGGAGCAGCTTCTTCCGGATGCAGTCCCTGCGGAAGAAGAGGCGCATCCTCGGGTGTGAGTGGACGCGTGCGCCCCAGCCGGATGATGGGTGTGGCGCTTTGAAAGAAGAGGTCGCGAAGCACGATAGGCAGTCCTAAGTGCGACCCGTCAGGTCAGTCGTCATCACGCCGCGGTTGGCCTCGAGTGCGTCAAACAATCGTGCCACGTCATCATCGCTCATCAGTATGTCGGCATGGCGCTGCTCGACAAATCCGCGCTCAACCATGTGGGAGTTCATCGCCAGCAACGGATCAAAGTAACCGGCCGCATTCACAAGCCCGATCGGTCGGTCATGCAGCTTAAGCTGACGCCAGGTGATGGCCTCGAAGAGTTCGTCCATGGTACCAAAGCCCCCTGGCAGAGCAACCAACGCATCCGAGCGCTCGATCATCATCTGCTTGCGCACATGCATCGAAGGGACTTCGATCAGCTCCGAACATTCCCATAGGGCAACTTCGCGTGTAGCCAGAAACGAAGGGATGATACCCGTCACATGCCCGCCCCCTTCAAACACAGAGCGCGCAACGATGTCCATCAGACCGATCCCGCCGCCACCGTAAACGAGGTTCCAGCCGCGACGGAGTATTTCGCCGGCAACGCAACGGGCAACGTCTTCAAAGATGGGGTCAGTGCCACTGCGCGAGCCGCAGTAGATGCAGATGTTCATGTGCGCGGAATGAAGAGTTGCTGCTTCAGACCGAACCGCTTTACCACGCGTGCGCGCAGGAAGTCTTCCATCTCGTCGATGCTGTCGGTAACAAGAAACAGGTCCAGATCATCCTTCGAGATCGTGCCTTCCCGTACCATCCGGTTGCGAATCGTATCGACCAGCTCCGAGTAATACTCCGTGCCCATCAGCACAATAGGGAAGTTGGTGATCTTCTTCGTTTGGATGAGCGTGATGGCCTCAAAGAGCTCGTCCATCGTGCCAAAGCCGCCGGGCATGACGACGAAGCCGAGCGAGTACTTTACCAGCATGACCTTGCGGACGAAGAAGTGCTCAAAGGTCACCATCACATCAAGCCATGGATTGGCATGTTGCTCAAATGGTAGCTCAATGTTCAGGCCGATGCTTGTGCCGCCGGCTTCCTTGGCGCCGCGGTTAGCGGCCTCCATGATGCCGGGCCCGCCCCCTGTCATCACCGTAAAACCCATGTCGGCAAGACGCGCCCCAACGCTGCGAGAAGATTCATAGTGCGGATGATCTTCCTTGAATCGTGCCGATCCGAAGACCGTGATGCATGGGCCGACGAAATGCAGTACACGAAAACCGCGGATGAATTCCTTCATCACGCGGACAACGAACATGAACTCTCTGAACCTCGAATGTGGTCCGGAGAGAAACTCGCGCTCGGTCCCCTTCGGTGCGGGACCGCCGAGCTTCGGATTATTCTCTGACATTACTTGATAATGAACGTGAACAAAAACGGTAGAATGGCCAACAGGATAAGGCACACGACGATGCGCATGACGTACGTGACCTGCCGTTGTTGCCGCTCTTCGGGCGTAAGGTCGATGTCCGCAGCGCGCAGGCGGCCGAGCTTCTTGAAGTTCGTCCACGCAAACCAGACAACGCCCATCGTGATGATGGCAAGGATGATGTGTGACATGTGGTGATTTGGTTATCTGTTGACGACGAATGTGCGCCGAACACTGCGACCGTCTTGAGCCACCAGCGACATGATGTAGGTTCCGGTGCTTAGCATATCATCGGGGATCCTGATCACCAGCACCTGATCGGACTCCTGCAGGTGACGTGGCCCAACCCAGATGGTGCGCCCGGTAACGTCGGTGATTGACGGCGTGATGGTGCGAGGGGCGCCAACTGAGCTGATCGACACGAATGAGGTGGACGTTACCGGATGCGGCGTGATTGACACCACTCCGTCGAGAGTCTGTACATCCTCAGCCACGGAAGTCGTCGGAGGGGGCTCGAAACGCAGTCCGGTCACCTTGAAGATCGTCCCGCCGTATTCGCTGATCCACATCGTATTGTCGCGCAGATCGGCTTCGACGCCGCGCGCGTTGATGAGCCCGTTGGGCGTTTCCAGAGGCAGTGAGCGGCTGATGACCCTTGGATTGCTCGACGGGATCTCGGCGATCGAAGCATTCATCAGTGCGCCTCCACCATCGGCAAAGCCCGTGCAGACCTGCAGGAAGTTTCCTTCGCCATCATAGGTCAGGCAGCGTGGACCGTAGAACTGCTGGAATGGGTTTGGCACGGACGACAACTGCGCACCCGTCTGCGGGTTCATGCCCACGATCCGGCGCTCACCATCACGCTCGGCGCCATAGAGGACGCCGTTGACCAGTTCGAGTCCGAGACCATAGCGCCGCGCGGCACTTGGGAACGTCCGCAAAAGCCTGCCATTGGTGTCGACCACCGACACGATCGTATTGAGACCTTCCGTGCTCTCGAGGCGATGCACGTATATCTCATGCTTCTCGCGGTCATAGCACAGGTCCGTGAACAGACTATCTCCGGCACCTTGCATGGTGATAGTCTTTGTTGACCTCAGTGTGTTGTAATCGAGTTTGTGAAGTGTATTCGTGCGAAAGTTCGTGGTCCATATCGATGTCTTCCCGTCATACGAGAGTCCGTAGGGGATCCACCCCACGGTCGCCTGTGACACGACCATGCCACGAAGTAGTTGTCTGATGGTAAAGGGGCGACTCACGGCGAAGATGGCTGGGTTCGACTCGGACGTCACGCGCACGAGCGCGAACATGGTCGGTGCGTTTGGTACCTGCCACGAGAAGGCCGATCCTTGCTCAGCGGCCACGATCACGCGCCACGAAGCCCCGTTATCGATGGAGTACTCAATGCGGCAGGGGGCCGGCACTCCGCGCCATGTGATGCGTGTTGACGAGAGGCCAACGAACTGTTCACCGCCGATGGGCGTGGCGATGATCGGATCGGCAGGAGCCACCGACATCAGTGGTGCCTCCCAGATCGACCGGCCGTGCGTGCCGGCGCGAATGTATCCGTTTGCCACGTCGATCTTCAGATCAAGGATCGGAGTGCGTGGCAGTTCCTTGCCGTACGGCATCCAGTTCAGGCCCGCATCAAAGGTCACGAACACGCCAACGTCCGTGCCGGCAAAGATGATGTTGGCATCATCGGGGTGAATGTCCAAAGAGTTCACAGGCACATCCGGCATGCCCGTCCAACGCGGCTCCCAAGTTTGGCCGAGGTCGGTCGTGCGCCATACATGCTCCTTGCCGTAGGATGAATAGCTGATCCATGCCGTTGCACGGTCATTTTCCGGACAGGCGATATCGCTGATGAATGCTGAACTCAGACCATTCTGGTCGACGCGTTTCCATGTGGTTGCATAGTCTGTGCTGACGAACAGATCGCCAAGACGCCCTCCGGCCCAGAGCACTTCTTGGTCGGCCAAGGAAAACGCCACGGCCGAAACCGTCGCCTCGAAGGCAGGCGAGGCTGCTTGCCAAACATCGCCCCGACTCTCCGAGATATACACACGCTTGCGCCCGGTGATCATGGCATCAGGATTGAACGGATCAATGGCCACCGGTGCTACCCACTCGCATTCTTCGGCCATGTTGATTCCGGTGGTGATGGAGGCGGCGCGGCCTGCACCAAAGTCAAGGCGGAACAGTGCACCATTGGGATTCGTACCGTACACGATCGTCGGAATCGTCGGATGAACAAGCGTGGTCATTCCGTCACCACCGTAGACGCGCTCCCAATCTGTGATCCCCTCGGTGCCGAGCGTGCCGTTGTCCTGAGTGCCTCCGTACATGCGCTCTCTGGCGGTTCGATCGACGTCGAAGGAGTAGAACTGTGTGACTGCGAGATTCTCGTTGATCGGGTACCATGAATTGCCACCGTCCGGAGAGCGCAGCATACCGCCGTCGTTGCCGGCATAGATCATGTTCGGTGTGTGCGGATCAAAGGCCACCACATGCTGATCCACATGCGGTGCATTTCCGCCGTCACCATCGCTGTAGCCATTGGTGACGTTGTTCCACTGTTGTCCACCGTTGGTGGTCAGCCACAGATCAATGCCGCCAACGAATGCACGATCGGGATTCTTGGGGTCGACCGATACGAGGTTGTCATAAAAGCCTTGGCTGGCCGATGGTGTGCACGCTCCGGCAAAGAAGCAGCCCTGCGCGTCGCGGTACTGCACCGTCCAGGATGTGCCGCCGTTGGTGGACCTTGCCACCACTGCAAGCGAGTTCAGTTCGGCCAGACAGTAAAGGGTCGAGGGTCGGGAAGGGGCGAACTGCACACTGATGCGCCCGATGGTGCCGACGAGTCCATTCATTCTCGAAGTCCACGTCGCGCCGCCATCATTCGACATCACGATACCCTCTCCCGAAACAGCTGCGGCCCAGCTATCGGGATCTTCGGGGTTCATCGACAGATCATAGATCTGACCGGCGAGCATACGATTCCACGTCGCCCCCTTATCAGTACTCTTCCAAACGCCGGCACTTGATCCCATGGTGCCGCACATCATCAGGTTCTTGTTCTTCGGGTGGATGAAGACCCTCGAGAAGGCACCCACGTTGGTGAGAGCGAACACGTTCCAGGTCTGCCCGGCATCGGTCGAGCGCATGAGTCCGCAACCGAAATAGGTGTTGGCATTGATCACCTGCTCGCCGGTTCCGGCATAGATCACCTTAGGATCATCCGGGTCGATACACAGTGCACCCATGGCGATGGCATTGACCTGGTCCATCATCGGCATCCACTCGTCTCCGCCGTTGGTGGACTTCCACACGCCACCGGCAGCAGCGCCGATGTAGATCACGCCTTTCTTCTCGGGATCGAACGCGATCGTCTTGATACGTCCACCGACGGCGTACGGACCCTTCTGCACCCAGCGCGGCGCTTCTGCCTGGGTTTCGGCAGAGAGCTTTCGGGATTTGCGTTGCAGCGCATCAAGAGCCTTTACACGCAGGTTCTCCGAAGGGGGCTGGCCATTACCGAAGCGACGCGTGTGATGGTCGAGAAATCGACCACGGATCTTGTCGGCTCCATCGTGTTCGACATTCGACTTTGTGTCCGTTCCTGCACCCGAAGCGGCAGCTGCGAGCACCAAGAGAACTAGCAAGGGAATGGTGATATTCTTCATGCACAAATCTACTGTGGAAACCACCGCGTTGACCTTGATTTTCCGATCCTGGCAGGAGCTGTGACATCTGAGGAACGGCCCGGCTTGTGGCGGTGTTATCACAAGCCATGACATCTGCACAAACACAGTCGACATCGACGTTGGTTCTCGGGGCCGGATATGCGGGCCTGACGTGCGCCGCACTACTTGCTCATGAGGGACATGAGGTTACGCTTCTTGAATCGCATGACACGCTGGGAGGCTGCGCCTCGTTCTATCGCGTGGGCGAATGCACCTTCGACGTTGGAGCTACAACCGTCAGCGGCGTGGTGCCGACGCAGCCGGCGGGACGGGTGTTTGCGCATTTGGGGATCGCTCCGGACTTCATCAAGCAGGATCCGGGCATGCTTGTGCGCATGCCGGAGTTTGACGTTACCCGACACGCCAATGTTGACGCGTGGACTGCCGAAGCAGAGCGTCGGTTTCCCGGTGGACGTCAGGGGGCGTTCTGGAGCGAGCTTTACCGGTTGGAGCAGCGCGTCTGGTCACTCGTGCAGGGGCTGACGCATTTTCCTCCGGCCAACGCGGCTGATCTGCTGCGCCTTGTCAGACCGTCGCTGCTTGCCAACGCTCCACTGTCGCTGGGTTTGCTGCGTCCAATGGACGTGCTCATGGAGAAACACGGCGTGCATCGCAACGCGGCGTTTGGCCGGTTCATCAACGAGCAGCTTCTGATCTCAACGCAGAACACATCCGGGTCAGCCCCCTACCTGACGGGTGCCATGGGGCTGACGTATCCGAGTGAGACCTACTATCCCGTTGGCGGAATGTATCGTCCGGCACTGCAGCTGATGCGGCACGCCACTGCCCGCGGCGCCCGCATCAAGTTCCGCCGCCGCGTCACTGCCATCACACGTCAGGCAGACAGGTGGCTGGTGAGCTGCGACAACGGCGAGACATACCTCGCTGAGCGCGTGGTCTCGTCGATCCCCATCTGGAACATGGCGCGGCTGACCGATGAGCAACCACGCGCGTACTTCGAGCGTTTATCATCGCGCTTTGATTCAGCATGGTGTGCCATCACGCTCTACCTCACGTTGCAGGGTGTGCCGCGCCTGCCGAGTCAGTATGTGCAGCTACACCTTGATGGCGATATCCCGTATGTGCACTCGCGATCTCTGTTTCTAACGGTGTCGCATCCCGACGATCGGCAGAAGACGCCCCAGGGTGTGACCACTGTGACGGTGAGTACTCATGCGCAGGCAGAGAATTGGAAGGGGCTGAGCATTGACGAGTACACCCGCCGACGTGAGCTGGTCCGCGATGCGATGGTGGAGGTCATCCAACGACGTATGCATGAGTTTGATGGCATGGAACTGTCGCGGGTTGACGTTGGCACTCCCATCACGTGGCAGAACTACACGCATCGACACGACGGATTTGTGGGCGGCATTCCGCACGATGTGCGACGCCCTTTGTTCATGCTTCCGCCGAACCAGACTCCGTTCGATGGCCTCTACATGATCGGCGACAGCGCCTTCCCGGGTCAGGGCATGCCCGCCGTGATGCTCAGTGCCTGGAACACCGTCGCCCGTATCTTTGACGCATGAGCGACGCCGTGCATTCGATGTTCTCGGACATCGCCCCGAAGTATGACCTGACGAATTCTGTTCTCTCACTCGGCATCCACCACATCTGGCGTAGCGCCACGGTTGCCGAGAGCGGCGCGCGTGCCGGCAGTCATGTCCTCGACTGCGCAACGGGCACGGGAGATCTGGCACTTGCCTTTAAGCGAACCGTCGGCCCAACTGGCAGGGTGCTGGGGACAGATTTCAACGCCGATATGCTATCGTTTGCTCCTGCAAAGGCTCGTGCCAAGGGGCTTGCCGTGGAGTTCGAAGTTGCCGATGCCATGCATCTGCCATACGCCGATGCAACGTTTGATGTGGCCAGCATTTCCTTCGGCATCCGCAACGTTGATGATCCGCGCACAGCCCTTTCAGAGATGGCACGCGTGGTCAAACCCGGCGGCCGCGTCGTGGTGCTTGAGTTTGGTCAGCCCCGTGGCCTTATGGGCCTGACGTACCGTCTCTACAGCCGCCACGTCATACCTCTTATCGGCGGCATGCTCACCGGCAATCGCAAAGCCTACGAGTATCTGCCTACAACCGCCGCTTCATTCCCTTGTCGCGATGAGTTCACCGCCCTCATGTCATCCACCGGACGCCTCACAAACTGCCGCTACCGCGAACTCACCGGCGGCATTGCGTTTCTGTATAGTGGGGTGGTGGGTCACTTTCCCATCGCCCGCAGATCCTGATTCTCATGCGTATTCTGGGTCAAGAACCTCACGATCGGTTTGAGAGGTTCAGGTGTGCGCATGTTCCATTTGAAGGAGCGCACCTTACCCAAGTGGACGATTCGGAGCTCTGAGATAGGGGCATCGGGGACGTTCTCAATGGTCTCACTGCGCAGGTCTTCAAGGTTGGTCTGACGCAGAAGCGTGACCAGTTCACAGAGTTTGGCTCGGGAGATAGAGCCGACGTAGACCCCTTCGCGTTCGGTGAAGCGGCGCCCATCATACATGATGTTGCCATCCCCAAGGATGGTGCCGGAATACACCGGACAGTTCCCAAAGCAAAGGCCGGTTTCAAGGGTAACGCTGGTGTTCTGCACGGTGATGCCTTTGAGACAGTCATCGACCGATGAGCAGGAGGTGGCAACTATTGCGAGTGCAACAAGCACCGGTAGCAATAGGCTTGATGCATGCATTACCAAAACATGAATCGGAGTCAACAGAAAGGTAACCTGGCGATAACGTTTAGGCGACACGTCATCAGGACTTTTGCGGCGCATTCTGCACTCCTGCCAATTCATTGAGTTTACTGAGGAAAGTTTCATGAGACGTTTGCTTGCGATGTGCGTCATTGTGTGTGTATCGGCCCTAGGTGCCAAAGCTCAAGGCGTTGTGCTACAACATCTTGGCCGGCACACCCAACGTCCGGCAGTGTACGATGGTAGTGCCGCCGAATCAGTAACATACGACCCAACGACGAGGACGGCAATATTGACGGATGCCCGGGCCAACCGGATCAGCTACGTTAACATGACGAACCCTGCATTGCCTGTGACCATCCGCGATGTCTCCATGGCTCCCTACGGTGCCGGTGTGAACTCGGTTGCCGTGCGCAACGGACTCGTGGCCGTTGCCATGGAAGATGCCGTCAAGAGCAATCCTGGACGTGTGGTGTTCTTCGACATGAGCGGCAATTTCCGCTCCAGCGTAACCGTTGGCGCCCTGCCGGACATGCTGACGTTCACACCCAATGGTCAGCGCGTGATCGTCTGCAACGAAGGGGAACCGGAGATCAACTACACGGTCGACCCGGAAGGTTCCGTTAGCATCATTAACGTAACCAACCCGACAGCTCCGACGGTGCAGACGGTTGGGTTCACGTCTCTGAACGGACGCCAGGATTCACTTCGCGCAATGGGCGTGCGCATCTACGGTCTGAATGCCTCGGTGGCTCAGGATCTCGAGCCGGAGTACGCTGCCATCTCTGCCGATGGATCGACGGCCTACGTTACGCTTCAAGAGAACAATGCGCTTGCAGTGATCGACATCAATAATGCGTCTCTTGTTCGCGTGGTCGCACTGGGCTACAAGGATTACAGCAGGGGGCTTCCACGGTCCACCAACTTCACATGGCGTAACCGTCCGGTTCTTGGTACAACGCCGGCTGGACAGACCATCAACCTTGGTGGGTTCTCAGGTCTGTGGTTCGAAGGTTTTGGTGCCGACACCAATAAGCTACGGTTCTTGACGCATCCTGACCGCGGGCCGAATGGTGAGCCATTCACATGGCGTGGCGCAACACGTCGCCCCTTTGCCCTTCCGAACTTCCAGTGCGAAGTAGTGCGCTTTGAACTGGATCGCGTAACGGGAGCATTCACGATCATCGAAAGGGTGAAGCTCACGCGCGCCGACGGAACAACACCGATCACGGGTCTGCCAAATCTCCAAGCTGGCGCCCAGGGTCTTGCATACACGGACGAGCTGCCGATCGACCTCAACGGAAACGACCTTGCTAACGATCCTTTTGGTGCTGACCTCGAGGGCATCAGCGTGGACGCAGCAGGCACCTGGTGGATGGTTGACGAGTATCGTCCAGCCATTTACAACTTCAACAGTGCCGGTCGCCTGATCGAGCGGTATGTACCGGCCGGTACCGCCGCCTCTGTGAGTGCAGCAGTCGGAGCATTCGGCAACGAGGCACTTCCGGCAGTATACGCTCAGCGCCGCGCAAACCGTGGCTTTGAGGCATGTGCAATTGAAGGCGATATCCTGTATGCATTCATTCAGAGCAGTATCGACAACCCCGATGTTGCCAATGACGCAAACTCACGTGCATCAACATGGTGCCGCATCCTTGCATTCAATACCATCACCAAGCAGGTCGTTGGTGAATACCTCTATCCGATGTTCGAAAAGTTCGGAGCATGCGATAAGATCGGCGATGCCGTGGCGCTCGGTGGTGGCAAGTTCTTCGTGGTTGAGCGTGATGATGCCACGGGTCTTAGCGCACGTAAGTACATCTTCGAGATCAATCTGAAGGGGGCGACCAACCTCGTAAATGCAGCCGCCCTGTTGCCGGCAGGCCGCTCGTGGGAGTCGATGACCTTTGCCGAACTGGCAACCATTGGTGTGCGTCCGGTCAAGAAAGCCAAGGCTGTGTACCTGCCGGGAGTGGGCTATGGCGGTGTCGATAAGGTCGAGGGTCTGGCACGCATCAATGCCACAACGTTCGCCGTGATCAATGACAACGACTTTGGTGTGGGCGGCTCCATTCTGCCGACGCCACCAAACGGCTCCATCACTGTCAACCCAAATGCCGACCCCATCCTTGGCCTCATCACCTTCGATCGCCCGAATGGCTTGGATGCCAGCGATCGTGATAACGCCGCCGGCACCGGAGCCAGCATAAAGATCCAGAATTACCCCGTCTATGGCATGTACCAGCCCGATGCCATCTCGGCCGTGACCATTGGCTCGTCGACGGTGCTGGTGACTGCCAATGAAGGTGACGCTCGCGAGTGGGGAACATTCGTCGAGGAGGTCCGTGGCGGCGCTGCCAATTACATTATCGACAATGACCTGCTCAACGCATGGCCAGGTCTGAAGACCAACCAGCTGCTGGGTCGACTCAATGTGGTGAACAACCTGGGCGATATCGATGCAGACGGTGACTTCGACGAGATCTATACCCTGGGTGGTAGGTCGTTCTCGGTGTGGAATACCGATGGTAATCTTCTCTTCGATACTGGCAGTGACTTCGAAACAAGGCTCGCAGCACTGTATCCGTCGAACTTCAACACGGGCCACACCACGAATGCCATGGATGATCGCTCCGATAACAAGGGACCTGAGCCTGAGGCAATTGCGGCTTCTATGATCAATGACTCAGCCTATGTGTTTGTTGGACTGGAGCGTATCGGCGGCGTGTTCATGTACAACATCACGGATCCGACAAATGCACGATTTGTTGACTATCTCAATGCCCGGAACTTCAGCGTCACGCCAAGTCTGGCCAACATCGACAATGCAACCGTCGGTGATCTCGGCCCCGAGGTTCTGATCCATGTTCCGTCCACGGAAAGTCCGAACAATGCTGACATGCTCCTTCTAAGCAACGAGGTCAGTGGCACACTCAGCGCATACGGGGTGCGCGTACCGCGCATCTTGACGCAGCCCGCTGCATCGATCGTTCAGTGCATCCCGGATCGTCTGACGCTGACGGTTACCGCCGGGGGATCGGCACTGAACTACCAATGGTTCAAAGATGGCGTCGCAGTGGTCGGTGCCACGGGCGGTACCTATGCGTTCGATGTTGTCAACGCATCGTTCGCCGGCGCCTACACGTGCCGCGTTCAGTCAGGAACGGGAATTGCTGTTACGACCCGACCAACCAATCTCACGGTGTTCACCCGCACGCGCATCACCACCGAGCCACCATCGCTGACACAGGTTGATGCTGGAACGACGGCAACACTGAACCTCGTAGCCACAACAACGGCAGGAGAGCGTTTGCAGTGGTTCCGAGGAACGACGGCTCTTGCCAATGATCAGAAGTTCAGCGGAGTCACCACTGCGTCACTTACGATCCGAAATGTGACATTGTCCGACACATCCAGTACCTACTACTGCACCGTTACGGGCGGCTGCTCGTCGGTTCGCTCGCGCAATGCACGGGTGCTGATTCCGAAGATCACCATCAGCCAGCAGCCCCTTGACACCGTTGTCTGTCCGGGTGATACCATCTTCCTGCGCATCAATGCATCGTCATCCGGCGGCGATGCTGGTGTTGGCTATCAGTGGCGCGTCGATGACGGCACCCCGCTGGTAAACGGTGACCGTATCTCCGGTGTTACAAGCAATGTGCTGCGTATTGTGCGCGCAACCGCTTCGGATTCACGGCGCTATACCTGCTTGGTGACGGGGGTTCCGTCTCTGTTCCGCCTGGCATCACGAACGGTCAACGTTGTCGTCCGTCCGGCTCCGCAGATCACACGTCAGCCTTCGGCACCCAACGGTCAGGCCACCGATACGCTTTGCACAGGCATGCTGTTCCAATTCGGAGTGGTTGCCGAAGGAGAGAACCTCTCGTATCGTTGGTTCCGGAATGAGGCCGCCATTCCGTTGGCGACGTTCCCGACCTACTCATCACGTGAGGCCGGCAGCTATCATGTTGTTGTGACCGGTGCATGCGGACAGACTGCGCGTTCGCGCAGCGTCACGATGGGCAACATTGTCAAGCCGCAGATCGGCCTGCAGCCACCCTTTGAACTGCGCCTCAAGGAGAACTCTACTGCCACGATCTCCATTACGCTCAAGAGCGGATCGGCTCCCGTCACGTACCAATGGGCGTTTGACGGTAGGGACATTCCGGGAGCGACTCTGCCGACGCTGACCATTCCGTCGGTGAAGCTCTCAGATGCCGGACGCTATGTGTGCGTTCTTCGCAACGAGTGTGGCACTGATGTTTCCAATGCCTGTAACCTTTCGGTGTATCGCGATAACCCGACATCGGTCGATGAAGACGCGTCAGGCATCTCGATGCGTATCGCTCCGATGCCCCTTCACTCATCATCCGTGCTCTCGGTAGGGGGCGCTGCAAGCGGTCCGGCAAGTATCACTATCATCGATGTGGCCGGACGTGAAGTCGCCAGCAGCGCATTCATGATCGGATCAGACGGCGCATACTCGATGAATCTCGACGCAAGCATGCTGCCGGCCTCCGGTACGTATCTGGTGCGTCTGCGCACAGTCGCGGGCGAGATCATGCGACCACTGATCTACGTGCCGTAGCAACGGCGAACAACTTTTCAACATGACGGCGATGCTGACCCGGTCGGCATCGCCGTTTGCTTTCGAAGTCTGAAATTTGCCCTATGATAAAATCAGACCTCATTGCCGCGATCTATGACGTGGCACACATCACCGGAGAGTTCAAACTCCGCAGTGGAATCATAAGCAACGAGTATTTCGACAAGTATCAGTTTGAGAGCGATCCGAAGCTTCTGCAGGCAATCGCCGCAGAGCTTGTGCCGCTCGTCCCTCCGGGAACAGAGATGCTTGCAGGCTTGGAGATGGGCGGGCTGGCCATTGCCACGGCGCTGTCCATCGCATCGGGTCTGCCGGTGGTCTTTGTCCGCAAGAAGGCAAAGGACTACGGAACATGTAAACTTGCTGAGGGTCCGGATATCTCCGGCAAGCGCCTGCTGATCGTCGAGGACGTGATCACAAGCGGCGGACAGGTGATCATCTCGGGCAACGACCTGCGCTCGCTCGGTGCTCAGGCCGACGATGTGCTCTGCGTGATCGATCGCGAGCAAGGGGGCAGGGCAAAGCTCGAAGAGGCAGGATATCGTCTGACGTCGCTCTGCACGATGACCGATCTGAAGGCCGGACGATGAAGATCATCAGCTGGAACGTCAACGGCATTCGCGCCGTCCAGAAGAAGGGCTTTCTTGAATGGGTCGATGAAGTGAAGGCCGACGTGATCTGCCTGCAGGAGACCAAGGCCGACGTGGAGAAGATTCCCAACGAGGTGAAGAACCATCCCGGCTGGCACACGTACTGGCATTCCTGTACCATCAAGAGCGGCTACAGCGGCGTGGGCATCATGAGTCGCACAGAGCCCCTTTCAGTCAACACCAAGATCGGCATCGACGAATTCGATGGCGAAGGTCGCATCATCGAGGCTGACTTCGGTTCGTTCGTGCTCTACAACGTGTATTTCCCCAATGGCTCGGTGGGCAACTCGCGTGTGCCCTTCAAGCTGCGGTTCTACGATGCATTACTTGCTCGATGCGCTGAACAGCGCAAGCAGGGAAGGGGCATTGTGGTCTGCGGAGATTACAACATCGCCCATCACCCGATCGACCTGGCACGCCCGAAGGAGAACCAAACCAACACGGGCTTCCTACCCGAGGAACGCGTCGTGCTCGACCGCATGGCGGCCGACGGCTGGCTTGACTCATTCCGAGAGTTCCACCCCGACGAGCCGGACAACTACACGTACTGGGACTACTTCACCCACGCCCGCGAACGCAACGTCGGCTGGCGCATCGACTATCACTGGATCACCGAAGACCTGCGCCCACGCCTCAAGAACGCCTTCATCCTCCCCGACGTCATGGGCTCGGACCATTGTCCGGTAGGCATCGTGATAGTCTGATTACGGATTACGGATTACGGATTACGGATTACGGATTACGGATTACGGATTACGGATTACGGATTACGGATTACGGATTACGGATTACAACGATCGTCATCCCGGCGCAGGCCGGGATCCAAACACCAAATGTTGCACAACGCCTAACTCGCCATGATGCACAACGCCAAACACGCCATGCTGCAGCTCAGCCCATGGCTTCAGCCATGGGACAAGTGACAAATGATGCACAACGCCTGACACGCCATGCTGCAGCTCAGCCCATGGCTTCAGCCATGGGAAAGCAAGGCGGTATGATAATCATGAGGAGAAATTGGTAGGGGGCATGCCCCCCAGTTTCCCAGGGCTGAAGCCCTGGGCAGTTATGCGGAGATAGTTTATCGGGCAGCAGATATCATCATGGATTCCCGCTTTCGCGGGAATGACGAGGGCACCTAAAACCCAAAACCCAAAACCTAAAACCTAAAACCTATACGTCTCATACCAGATCTCCACCGTGGCCTTTGTTTTGCCATTCGGGTCTGCTGGTTTCTTGGGCTGGGATGATTCGTTGAAGTCACCCGTGATGGTGCGGGGAATCTCAAAGTTGGGCACTTCCATCATGATCTTCATATAGGATGGAAGGCAGAAGGCGGCTGCCTTAGCGTTGTCGTAGATCATTTCGGCAGTGACCGAGCCACCGGCCTTGGATGTTGCCACGACCTTGCGGGTAAGGAGCGCGTCGGCGTCAATGAACAAGGTGGCCAGGACGATGTTGGCTGACTCATCGGCGGGGATGACCTTGATCTTGCGCAGGGTTTGCCCCTTCCAATTCTCAGTACCCATGTCGATGGCAGCAAACTCGCCGGAGAGAAGCGAAAGAGCGCTCAGATCGGTGCTTTGCTTGGGGATCATGGCAAATCCTTTTGCCGTGATCTTCGTCGAATTCGGAGGCGTAAAGGCAAGCGTGGCCCGTGCCTCGGGGGCTTTGATAAAGGGAATGTCGACCTTTAGACGCAGATCGGCGGAGTACTTGCCGCTCGACTCCATGCGCTTACGTATTGAGAGGAGAAGTGTCTTTGCATCGGGTGGCGGAGCTGCCACAAGATGCTGAACGCATGAGATCGCGAGTGCCAGGATCAGCAGGGGGCGTATCACGTCAGAATGTCCTTTCGGCGGATGATGACATGCGCCGCCACATAACACCCAACGATGTGGGTCATCAGCGCAATGAACGACGGAACGATCCGGTCCCATCGCACGGGATCATCAAAGAAGAACTTCCAGCTGTTCATGTGATTGGTAAAGAAGAGCGGACGTACGTAGTCGAACAGAGGCACGTCGATGGCCGAAATGATCGTCATAACAATGATGATCGACATCGTCGTCATGATCGGGCCGATGGCGTTTTCAACCAATGACGAGCAAAGGAATGCCACGCTCGACACTGTGGCCATTGCAAGGAAGGCCCATCCGTAGGCATAGGCAAATCGCCACAACAGATCATCGGCCTGCAGGATCGTGATCTGCTGACGAATGATGAAGACCTCTCCGGTTCCTAGAAATCCAATGCCAAGCCCAAGCGAGAGTATTGCCATCGTAAGAACGAGCAGAAAGGTATACGTAAGCGTCGAGAGATACTTCGCGTTGACCATGGTTGCTCTCGACAGGGGGCGAGTTAGCAACAATCTGTACGTGCCGGCCGTTGCCTCGCCGGCAAGAACTTCACCGGCCACCAACGTGATGAGAAACGGCACGTGGAGGTAGAGCGACGAGAAGATGATGTAGGCAACGGCATAGCCGTTGAGCAGGTGGCCGCTGAATTCGAAGTTGTCCTTCAGTCCAGCCGTGGCAAACTTGAAGAACTGCTCACCCTGCATGCTCATGCCAACAACGACGATCGGAATCAGGACTGCGAGAGCCAGAAAGCCGATGAAGGTTCTCCACTTGGAGAAGATCTTCGACATTTCAACGCGATAGGCCGTCAGGATCATGCCGCCTCCCTGGTGAGCGAAATGAAGTACTCTTCGAGCGACCTTACAGGAACGATTCCACGCAAGGCCACGCCGGCAGACGCGAGCATAGAGGCAACGTGCGGGATCTCGGACTGCTCCAGCATAAGAATCAGAGCATTGTCCGTGTGCGAGTGAATATGATCGGCAAGAGGCGATGCCTTCACCACGTCCAGAGCCTTGGCCGCGTCTGGTGTTTCGATCGTCACCTTCAACCTGCCGGCATTGAGCAGGTCCTGCACAGCCCCTTCAATGATGGCCTGACCTCGGTTGATGATCACCATGCGGTTGGCCGTGAGTTCGACCTCCGGCAGAATGTGCGAGGAAAGGAAGATCGTCTTCTTGTGGTCGGCCGCAAGCTCAAGTATCAGATCGCGCATGTCGACCATGCCGTGCGGATCGAGTCCGGTCGTGGGCTCATCAAGCACGATCAGGTCCGGCGAATGCAACAGTGCCTGTGCGATGCCGAGCCGCTGCTTCATTCCGTGCGAGAAGGTCTTGACCTTGCTTTCGGCGCGCGCATCGAGGCCAACCATGCCAAGTATGCGTGTTGTGGCCGATCGGGAAATGTCCGCACCGCTGAGCCTGCCCAGCAACTCAAGGTTGCGGCGGGCTGTGAGGTAGTTGTAGAAGTCCGGACGTTCGACGATCGCGCCGATCCTGCCGAGGATCTCCGTGCGATGCGTCTGCAGATCCATTCCGAAGACCTTGATCGAGCCCGAGGAGGGGGCGATCAGGGACATCAGCATGCGTATGGTGGTGCTTTTTCCTGCTCCGTTCGGACCAAGAAACCCGTAAACGTCACCCTGATTGACGGTCAGACTGAGCCCGTTGACGGCTTTGAAGTCACCGTAGCTCTTGCGAAGCTCACGGATCTCAATGACAGGTTGCGACATGTGTGATCACAGTGTTGCCACAAGGCGCTTGAATGCGCGACCGCGTTCTTCGTAGTTGGCGAACATGTCGAAGGACTTGCAGGCAGGGGAAAAGAGCACAACATCGTCGGCAAGTGCCATGTCGGAGGCGATTCGGATGGCATCTTCCATCGTTTCTGCCTTCACACAGCGCTTGGTCGTGCACCAGTGACTGAAGATGGCGTCGGCTTCCTCACCGATGCAGACGATCGACTTGACGTTGGCTGACACAAGCTCGTCGAGTTCAGCATAATTGTTGCTGTCCCCGCGTCCGCCTGCGATCCAAACGATCGGTCTGTCATAGCTGGAAAGCGCGTACCACGTGGCGTTAACGTTGGTGGCTTTCGAATCGTTCACGTAGCGGACACCTTTGATGATTCGCACGCCCTCGAGCCTGTGCTCGACGCCGCTGAAGGTCATCAGCGAATCGCGAATATTCTCATTGCGTACCTCAAAGGCACGGGCCGCCAGGGTGGATGCCATGGAGTTTGCTGCGTTGTGAACTCCGGGCAATCCAAGACGTCTCAAGGACATAAGGATCTCCTCATTATGCTGCTGATCCCGAAGAACGATTTCACCCCCCCGGATGAATGCCCCTTCAACCTCACGAGTGGTGCTGAAGAAGCGTACCGAACTTCGGACTGCTGATGCTGCCGGCGCAACCGCCGGATCATCAGCGTTCAAAATTACAATGTCATCGCTCTGCTGATTCGAAGCAATTTTCCACTTTGCTTCAACGTAGTTGGAAAACGTCCCGTGATACGCGAGATGGTCAGGCGTGATGTTAAGGATCATGCTGACCTGCGGCCGAAATGTCTTGATGGTATCGAGCTGGTAAGAGCTGCACTCAGCCACGATGACGGTATCGGGTGTGATGGTGCCAACCAGCGAACAAAGTGGTGTTCCGATGTTACCTGCGGCAACGGCCGGCCGTCCACTCTGCTGAAGGATGTATGCCGTCAGCGCCGTTGTTGTGGTCTTGCCATTGGTCCCGGTGATGGCAATGATCGGATTGGTCAGATGCCTGCTGGCATACTCAAGCTCACCAATAAGCTCAATGCCGCGGCGATCGGCCTCAATGCGCACGGGATGCGATGGCACCACACCGGGGGAGACGATGATCAGATCGGCGCGGTAGACCTCGTCGGAGTGTCCGCCGAATTCCGCCACAATGCCGGCGGATGCAAGACGCGAGTGAACTTCCGAGGCAGAATCGGAAGATCGAGATTCGCTGACGAATACGTCGTGACCCTGACGTTGGGCAAGTTCTGCTGCTGCGATGCCGCTCTTGGCGGCACCGATGACGGATATACGCATGACGCCAAAAATACGGCGGCAAATCTTAGTGGGTCCGCTCCATGAGCGATGCCGCCAGCTGGCGCAGTCGATCTCTGGAATCCGAGGCCGGCAGGCGCTGGAGGGAATCGTAGGCGTTCTCGGTGTGATGCCCAACGATGGACGTTGCTGCTTCCATGATCCCGTAGGCCTCGAGCATGCCGATCACCGCATCAACGTGATCCTTGGTAAGGGGCGTTCCGGAGCGGAACATCGCCACCAGATGTCGATGCTCGCCGGAGGCGTTGACATCGGATTCGACGCGTGCACAGCACTCAAGCATGAGCCATGTGCGCTTGCCCTCGATGATGTCTCCGCCACGTGCCTTGCCAAACTTCTCCGCACCGATCACATCAAGGATGTCATCCTGCATCTGAAATGCCAGGCCGATCTCGCGGGCAAATCTCTGCAGCGATTCGCGCTGATGCTGATCGGCACCGCCGATGCTGGCACCTATGGCCACCGATGTCTCAAGCAGGCGCGCCGTCTTGCGCTCGATCATCATGAAGTACTCGTCGGCCCTGACGTCGGAGCGGAGCATAAACTCCATGTCGAGAGCCTGTCCGTCACATACGTCGATGAGCCCCGTCGAAAATGCATCCACCACGTCGAGCGGACGTGGTGCATGTGCCGCGCTTCGCAGCAGAAGACGCATGGCCATGCCCATCATCACGTCGCCTGACAAGATAGCGGTGTTGGTGTTCCATTTGCGATGCACCGTGTCGCGCCCGCGCCGCTTGGCCGAGCTGTCCATGATGTCGTCATGCACAAGCGTGAAGGTATGCAGCAGCTCAATGGCCACTGATGCCGGCAGTGCATGCTCGGCCGCGCCGCCGACGGCTTCGCAGGCAAGCAGCGTAAGGACCGGGCGGACCCGTTTGCCCCCTGCCTCGAAGAGGTAGTGAACGGGATCGTAAAGGCAATGTGGCTCACGAAACTCGGCAAGAGCATCGATAAGGGCCGACTCTATGCGATCACGGTAGGGGGCGAAATTATCTGTGTGTGCTGACTGGCTCGACATGGGCATTGACACTCAAGATACGAGGATAAGTGGAGCCTTGCGCAGTTCATCAATCGTCGGGCTACCGGTCAGAAACATCCACTGTCTCAAGGCAGTTCGCCATGAAGTGATAAAATCTACTACGCCGCCCACGCCACCGTGGTGCTGCGCTTGCAGCACCGGGCGCGCAGCGCCAACAAGGTTCGCGCCGAGTCCGATGCACACCGCCACATCCGTGCCGCTCGATATACCACCGGATGCGATCATCGTTGGAACGAGATCGCGATTGACGATGATGCACTCGGCCGTTGGAATGCCCACGTCCCAGAGATGCTCAACGTCTGAAGGGGAGTTGTGACGGAGGATCTCGACGCCGGCCCACGACGTGCCGCCGGCACCGGCAATGTCGATGATCTCTACGCCAACCTCGCGCAGGCGCTGCACCACGCTTGCAGAGAGTCCTGCACCAACTTCCTTCACCACCAACGGCACGGGGCAGGTGCCGACCATCTGATGGATGGTCTCGAGTACGCCGCGGAACTCCGGCTCGCCTTCGGGTTGCGCAAGCTCCTGCAAAGGGTTGAGGTGAACCGTCAGGGCGGCGGCCCCGGTCATCTCAACGGCTCGCTGCATCATCTCGTCAAGCCTGCCAGCACTACGCCACCTCGTGGCCTGCACGGCGCCGAAGTTTGCAATGATCGGCACAGCGTCAGCAAAGGGTCGAACGCATGCAAACGAGGCCGCCAGCGCCGGATCCTCAAGGGCGGCACGCATCGATCCGACGCCCATGGCAATGCCAAGTGTGGCGCAGGCTTCGGCCAGCTCGGTGTTGATGCGCTCAGCCTCCGGATAGCCCCCTGTCATGCCCGTGATGATAAGAGGAAGCTGCAGGGGGCGCCCCACAAACGAGGTCGACGTGTCGACGTCGGCAAGGTCGATCTCGGGGAGCGCATTGTACTGGAAGCTGTAGCGCTCTAAGCCGGTGCTCTTGCTCCGGAATGCCACGTCGCCGCCAATGGCAAGGTCGACGTGTGAACGCTTTCTGTTGGGGATAGACATCACCACAAGTTACAATCAGGATCATCGCGCCAGAAAGTGGTTGCCCGGAAGGCGCGTAACACGTCCGCCAAGCTCAAGGTCGAGAAGCCTGCCCATGGCCTCGGCAGCGCTGCAGTTCCAGAGCATTGCTATGTCGTCAACATGTCGAGGACTCCCGGTGTCGAGTCCCTCGATCGTCTCCATGGGGGCCCTTTGCGCAGGCATCGGCGGGAGCTCTGCGACGTCATCGGCCGACGTCAGAAGGCGTGCCGCTCCGGTGGCGATCAGGGCGTTGCAACCGTCGCTGCGCGTCGAAGTGATGGGTCCGGGAACGGCATAGACGGGTCGACCCTGCATACGCGCAAACTCGGCCGTGATGAGGGCGCCTCCGCGACTCTTGCTTTCGACCACCACCACGGCGTCGCTCATGCCCGAGATGATGCGATTGCGCGCCGGAAAGGCCGGAGGAAGCGCTGCTACACCGCACGGGTGCTCGGTGACGATGCAGCCGCCGGCCTCGACGATCCGGTCCGACAGACGCTGCGCCACCACGGGCGTGATGCGGTCGATCCCGCTGGCGATGACGGCCACCGTGATACCGCGCATCCTGAGCGTGGCCTCATGTGCCACGGTGTCGATCCCGTGCGCCAGGCCGCTGATGATGACGGCGCTGCGCTGCGTCCATGACTCTACAAGCACATCGGTCACGGGCTTGCCGTAGTGGATCGTGCATGACCTGGTGCCGACGATCGCCAGTGTTGGTCTCGATTCATCGGGCAGGCCCCCTCGCACAAAGATCACGGCAGGGGGCGAGCCGATCTCAAGAAGCCTGCGCGGATAGTGCTCGTCGTTCCATGGGATCACGCGTACGCCGATCTGCCGACATCGCTCCAACTGTTGGTTGGCTCGATCGAACAGATCCATCGGATGCCGGCCGATGCGCTGCAGCGCGTCATCAAGATCCGAGCATTCCGAGCTCAGGTTTCGTATGGTGTCGTTGGGTAGACGTGCGATCAGCCGCAGGGCGACGATCGCGTGGTGGTTCAGCATGATTCCTCCGTTTGCGACGGTGAGTCGTCATGCTTCTACGAGTGAACCAACCAACAGAACGTGACGCGTCAGCGCGAACACAAGGCGCGGGCCACATCATACCTGATGGCCTGGCGCATATCATCGGGGAAGGGGGCAAGCATCTCAGGCAGATGCTCTTCAACAATGTCAACATACGAGCGCAGCAGTGGAAGAACCTCGGCGATGAGCACGGCATCGGATGGGATCTCAACGGCTCTGACCCCCATGCGCAGGAATAGGCCGATGCACTCTGCTTCCTCGGCTCCGGACGTGTCGATGAGCAGATCGTCTCCGGAGGTCATCTCTATACGAACCTGCCAACCGAACATGGTGGCCGATACGTTCACGTTCACAGGAGCAGTATCGAGCACGATCTGACGACGGTTCCCGTCCGGAAGCTGATCGATGCGCGGCCAGTACCATGTGCGAAGGGGCTTCACGCGATAGCGGCGCTCCAATTCATGGATCATGGCGTTGGCAATGTGACGGATGTTCGATGCACGGGACCACCACGAGTAGGCGAATCGATACACCCACCGCTGCTCTTCATCGGTAAGACCCAGCAGGTCCGTCATGATGAAGGCATCCAGCTTGCGCCTGTCCCGAAGGATCGTCTCCGGCCGGATACTGTCGTAGGAGAGTGCTCCAAACTCATCGGCAAGGGTCGTAACCCGACGCCGGGTAAGCCCCGTAAAGGCGGACTGGTCGATGCGCTGAAGGATTTCCTCTGCGGCGATCGGAAACTCCTGCGCATCACGAACGGTAATGCTTTGCACATGCGAGCCATCGCGCATGAGTTCGCTCAGAAACAGCCCGATGGTGGAGTTCATCCACAGTGCAATGCGGTCGGTTAGCTCCGGCCGCTGCAGCGTGACGCACACAAACGCATCGGCCGCATACGCACGCACGGAGTTGACAGCCACCACCCAACGCTGCGCCTGCTGCTTCGGTACAACAAGATGTGGGGCTTCAGGGGGCTGAATATGCCACCAGTGCTGGGCATGGCGCACCGATGTGCGCAGGTGCACACCATCACGTTCGGCACGCTCGATGCGCGTCAGCGCATTGGTTCCGCTCATCTGCGCTCGATCCTTCGGTAGGCAGAGCAACCGCCGGTCGGCATCGGGGAGTCCGAACATTGATTCGATCTCGTCGCCCGACATAAGAATGAGATTGTCAACCAGGCTGCCGTCGGCTTCAACGCGCTGCCAGAATTGACTTTCAATGTCGTCCGATGCGATCTGCTGAGTGTCGGGAGCAAACACATCAAACGCACCGGTGCGCAAGCCCCCTGACACGTCGGCCAACTCCCGTAAGGGGCGCACGTGCGGCAGCGTCTTGCTCATGATGGAGCTCAGCACGTCGGGCGGAACAAGGAAGTCTTCCCAGACCGTGTGACGTCGGAGGATCTCCTGGGGGATCATGCGCACAACGGCTTCGTCGTTGAGCTTACCCTGACGTGATGCGTCGAGATAGGCAACAAAGGTGTCAAGTGCCCGCAGGCGATGCTGCTCAAGGTCGCGCGAGGCCTTCGAGGAAGGGAAGAAGGCCGCTATGGGGCGGCGCAGGTACACGCATCGGGCGGCATGATCGGGGTCGACCCCGTTGACGCGTCGAGCCACGATGAAGCACACGCCCGTGTCGGGCTCGGCAAGCGCTTCTGCATCGCTCACCACAAGCCACTCGATGGCGAACCGGTCTGCAAGTACCGTTCGCACGGCATCATATCTCTCGTCGTGCAAGGCCGAGATCGGCAAGAAGAGTACAACCGTACCACCAACGTCGATCGGCAGGCGCTCCAGCAGAAGGCGCAGTCGATGCCGCTCGCGCACATCGGTGGACGTGGCCACGACCATGTTCCATGGGCTGCGGACGAAGCGCGTTTCACGCAGGATCTGCACGTCGGCTTCCACGCCAAGACGTCCGCTTGATCGCAAAACGATGGCCCTCTCGTCCTCGGCCGTGCGTGCATAGACGCGCGCCTCGCAGGGGGCATCGCCTGACATAAGCAAGTGGCGGACGCTGGCCAGACCCTGTGTTTGGCCGATCTCGAGCAGACGCTGACGCGCCGGTTGCGGTCCCGCAGAAGTTGCTCCCGCATGCAACGACATCCTGAGCGCCAGATCCAGCGCGTCGATGGTTGGCACGGAGGCTCTGGCAATGCGCGCGCAGCGTTGCAGCACAGCGTCGACCGCACGGTGCAGATCGTGGTCCGAGAGTCGCTCGGGATCGAACCGATGCAGAAAGTCGATCAGGTCCGACAGCGTCATTCGGAAGACGCCCTCGCGGCCGGCTACAATGCGAATGTCGTTCACCGATTCGGGCAACATTGTGTGGCCGCGGCGACGGGCCTGACGGAAGAAGGCGCCCACCAGATCGGTCATAAGCTCGGCACTGCCGAGCCCATAGGGCAGAGACAATCGATCGAGATTCTCCCGGTCGCGCACGTGCATGAGAACGTAGGCAAGGATGCTCGTTCCGAGTCGGAGCACGGCATCGCGGTGCTCGCCCCCTGACTCGCAGCACTGCACGAGATCATCAAAGAGCGCCAGCACGCGCTCGCTGAAGAAGCCGGACGCGTCAGTGACGCGCTGCTGCGCTGAGAGCGATTCGTCGACGCCAAGCCAGAGGATTGCCTGGCGCAGCGCCGACGTGATCCCGATCTGCATTCCGGATGCTTCGGCGTCGGCCACCGCCCGCACGTCGGATGCATTCTGCCATCCTACGGTGTGCTGCTCGTCGGGCAGTCTCTTGAGCACGCCTTCAGTACGGTAGCTTACGACGCGGCGAAAATTGGTCAGGATGAAGTACGGGGCTTGCAGGCGCGTTGCCACCGCACGCAGTCTGTCGCGCGGAACTTCGTCGAACGGACTTTCAGAAGGAAGAATTGCGTCAACTACAGCAATGGCCCGATTCGTCGATGCATCGCGCAGCACGCGGAAGGATCCTTCGACGCTGCTGTATTCCTCAATGACGTGTCGTGAGCCTTCACCGCCAACGGCCGACTGCAGGCATTTGGCAAGCACGCGTCGTGCAAGTGCGATCCCGTTCGACGCCATGGGGCTAGCCACCGATCAGTGAGGAGATCGACGAAACAATGTCGCGCGCATCTTGCTCACTGCGAGCCTCGGCGATCACTCGCATGATGGGCTCGGTGTTGGAGGCACGGATATGCGCCCAACGGTCGCTCCATCGCAAGTAGATACCATCGAGCGTCGAATCGATCGCATCGGCAAAGCGCTCTGTGATCCGCTGCAGAATAGGCTCCAAATCGACGCGCGAGGCAAGATCGATCTTGGTCTTGATCATGGTGTAGGACGTCAGGCGTGCGCACGCATCTTCCAGCGTGATGTTCTCGCGGCGGAGCATTGCGCTGATCAGAGCCAGACCCACAATACTGTCACGTCCGGCATGGCATGCCGGATAGATCACGCCGCCGCTTCCCTCGCCCCCTATCACGGCGTCGATGCGCTGCATGTGTCGCACTACGTTGATCTCGCCCACAGGGGCGCGCTCGACGCTGCAACCGAACTCGGCCGCCACGTCATCGGTCATGCGCGATGATGAGAAGTTCACCACCACCGGTCCGAGATGTCCGGCCGATAGCACAGCTCTGGTAGCCAGGGCGACGGTCTTCTCCTCGCCGATGGCAGCGCCAAAACGGTCGAAGAGGACGAGCCGGTCGGCATCAGGATCGACGGCCACGCCAAAGGCGGCCCCGTGTTCAAGGACCGCTCTGCCAAGCCCCATAAGATTTTCGGCAAGGGGCTCGGGCACATGCGGGAAGATGCCAGATCCATCGGCATGCAGCCGCACCACACGATAGCCAAGACGCTCGAGCAGCATCGGAACGATCTCTGAACCGGAGCAATTGACGGCATCGACCACCACGGTCTGTCCTGCGGCAGGGGGCGCAGCAGCCACGGCCGACAGGGAGAGCACACGATCAATGTGCTGTTCTATGGCGTCACTGACGACTTCGAAAGAGCCGGCCTGCTGAAGCGGTGAGAGTTCTCCGCCGCGTTGGTCGACCTGGTTCCATAGTCTCTGGTTGTCCTCGGCATCAAGAAATACGCCTCCGGCATCAACGAACTTCAGTCCGTTCCACGGCGCCGGGTTGTGCGACGCGGTGATTGCAATGCCACCAACGGCGTCGGTGTGCTCAGTAAGCAACTGAACCGTTGGAGTGGGCACCATCCCGAGCTGCCGCACCGTGCGACCACAGGCGCGCAATGCACCAATCAGCACCTGCTCCATCCACACTCCACTCGGACGTCCGTCCCGCCCAACAACGATGGGCCCCTCAGGAAGGATGGCACTGAAGGCAACCGCATACCGCGCCACTACCTCCGGGGTCAGATCATCACCAAGAGTGGCACGGAGTCCGGAAATCGAGCGTATAAGCATCGTGCAAGTTACTAGTTACTAGTTACTAGTTACTAGTTACTAGTTACTAGCTACTAGCTACTAGCTACTAGATACTGGTGCAGGCAACTTCGTCAATCCTGAGAACGAGGGATTCTATGCGTTATGACAGAGTACAATAGCCCCGGGCCTTGGCTCGGGGTTGTGGAAAAGTATCGCTTGTGTGTGTGTGTGTGTGTGTATGTTCAGGGTGTTAATGGAATGCACCACATCCATGTAAATGCTGCAACTGTTACTCTGAATCGACAAGCCGCATGACGAGTGTCGGCGGCACTTCACACATTATTCGTAAGGTGTTTTTATGTTCAAGCTCATTGCGGTCATCGCAGTAGCGTTCGTAGCTAGTACGACGCTTTCAAACGCCCGTCCTCATCCTGATGTTGCGTGTAAAGGTCACATGATAATGCCGATTGGCCCCAACACGCCAGATTTCAATCTCGAATATGTCCCGAACGCTCCTCGGGACGACAATGGCTGGGCCAACAACTGTCCGAAGCCCGGCAACACCTGCAAGTGCATTACCGCGGAACTAAAATCGGATCCGAAGGTCGAAGATGCTCCTGGTGGATATCTCATTACTCTCGAAATCGCATCCATTACATTCGTGACTCGTGACGGCGGTTCGCATACGACGGAAGTGTCGCCGGTTGGTCGAACATTCGGCGAAAATGAACTGCTGTTCCGGATTGACGAGTGTTCGAAGGATTCGCGTTTAGAGGGACTTACCTTTGATCTCAAAGGTCACACAGTCGACCGTCAGGGTCGAGTCACTATGTTCGTTGCTGTTCGCCCTTAAGACTCAGGAGATAGCATGGCCCGATGGTGGATCATTACTTTAACGTTGTTCACGTTTTCTCTGTCGACAGGGTATGCACATGATACTCGTGTGGGCGATACCATCCCCTTGAAGGAAACCATGCGTGCCAAGGGAGCGGTTCTGGTCTTTAGCCCATCGGTAGCATGTGCCGGCTGTATGGTGGAACTACGCGAAATTGCTGAGCGATGTGGCACGTTATCGGTTCCAATCGTCGTTTACATCCGGTCTGGTCGGTTCTCTCCATCATGGCTGCAGCTAAAGAAACAGTGTCCAAATATTGAGTTAGTCGATGATGAGCTCGGGGTGTATGCGGATCTTTACCGGATGCGGGTCGCCCCGATGCTCATTGTTGTGGGTGGTTCCGGCAAGGTCCTCGCCAAAGGAGTGCCCGGTGCAACAAGTCTGGATTTAGGCGAAGTTATTGCAATGATTGGCTCACCGGAAATGAGGGGGCCTTCAGATGTGTTCTACGGGCCTGCGGAATATCATGCCGTCTTCGATGGCGTGGTGCGATTGGCGCTGCCCGACACCATCGGTCCCGATCCATGGGCTGAAATGCGGGTCCGATTTCATCGGGAATCAGGCAATATTCTCTTCTACAACTGCTTTCTTCCCTTTGAGATGTATCTGTTGGACTCAACAGGTAGGCTTATTGATCAGTGGATGGCAGCCCCGAATCTCGGCGCTCGTCGATCAAAAAATCCGCTAATGGTATGGTTCTCTGAAAAAGCCGATTCAATCTTGATGTTGGACATTGATCCGCTGACTCTATCGAATTATGTGTATTGGTACTGGCGGGCCAACAACAGCATAACGAATGTCAGTGACATCGACCAGATTGAGTCGAGCCTGAATCAAGCCGCCGCATATAATCCAACATCAGGGATCATTATTCTGGGTCTGCGAAACGACAGCGTGCCAACATTTACGTGGAAGCAAGATCCCTCTACTTTTGCCATGTACAGTGGAGGCTCATTCAGGTTTGCAGGGCGCAGGCCGACGTGGTACGAGGGGAAGACGCTCCCGTCGCTGACGAACATAGAGGTTTCTACCAGTGGCGAATTTTATTGGACCATGAACTCTTTTTCGGGTGTGCTGACGAGGTATTCGATTCGCACCGGAGATAGCTCCGAGATATCCTGCCGACTGCCGTCAGTTTACCATGCTGATCCGATGCCTTGGTTAAAGTTGATGCTGGACTCAACAGAGCTCATTCGAGACCCTCGTACGAGATATTCAGAGGCGGACGGCTTGATGATGGATCAGGAATCCGGGCTCGTGGCGATCACTCACTTTGTGCCAATTGAACATCTTACCGGCGTCGCACCGCATTCTGCTCGCGACTGGACCCGAGTCGCAGTTGTTCTGGATATGAAAACCGGGAAGGTCCGATCCATAACTGAGTTCCCATTTGGAGTAACTCCACTTCGTATGCATCGCGGCCGATTTCTTTGCAGAGTGGTGAAGGAAGGAACAAATCGCGAACTTCACTGGTATCGTCAATCAATCGCTGTCGAGTGACGAGAGATCATCTGTAATGCTCGCTGTCCTTGGCCCGGGATACGCGTGGCGGGGATTCATAGATTCGTGTCATGAGATATCGAGATCAGTTGACGCACTGGCTCTGCGCCATTGCTCTTTCCATCGTTATGGCGGCCTCGGCTATAGCCCAGACCTTTCCGTATGAAGTCTTTGACAACGACCGGCCAGCCCCCTCGGTGTACAAGGCAAGACGCGAGCAATTGCTCTCATCGATGGCGCCGCGTACGGCGAGCATTGTGTTGTCTGCGGATGTGCGCAATCGTCAGAACGACGTCGACTATGAATATCGTCAGAGTTCCGACATGCTTTACATGTGTGGTAGCCCCACGCCGGGTTCGACGCTGTTGCTGGTCAAAGACGGGGTGACAATCGGTGGACGGGTCTTCAAGGAGGTCTTGTTCATGCCGGACCGCAACCAGGAGCAGGAGGTATGGCAGGGCGTGGCAATGGGTCCGGCAGAGGCTATGGTGCATCTCGGGGTCGACACTGCCATTTCCGTCAAGCAGATGCGGAGCATTCTTGACAGTCTCGTCAAGTCCGTCGATACACTGTACGTCTCAACACTCCCAACGCGCGCTCTGGGAGTTCCCATCGTTGGAAAGAATCTCTACACCGAGAGTGAGATCAAGCGTTGGCTCAAGGAGAGCAATCCGCAGTGCATCCTGAAGACGCCCATCAGGGCCATCGGTGCCATGCGAGAGGTCAAGGACACCTGTGAGATGCGCCTGATGCGCAAGGCCATCGAGATCAGCATGCTGGGTCACCGCGAGACCATGAAGGGGGCTCGCCCCGGCATGAAGGAATACGAACTCGAAGCGTTGATGGAATATGCGTTCCGCCGACAGGGCGCTCAGGACGTTGGCTATCCGTCGATCGTTGGCTCGAACTACAACGCATGTATCCTCCATTACACAACAAACCGCCGCGGAACGGGCAAGAACGATCTTGTGCTGGCCGACTGCGGCGCCGAGTACCACGGGTACACGGCCGACATCACGCGGACGTTTCCGATGACGGGCCGATTCACCAAGGACCAGCGGACGATCTATGAAGTGGTGCTCGAAGCTCAGGACTCAGGTATCGCAGCCTCGACCATGGGAAGCCCCTTTCGCGCACCTCATGCCGCCGCCATGCGCGTTGTTCAACGTCGACTCCTGGAACTCGGCATCATCAGCAAGGCAGAAGAAGCTCGTCAGTACTTCATGCACGGCACCTCGCACTACCTGGGGCTGGACGTTCACGATCCCGGCACCGGAGGCCCCCTTCGAGAAAACAGCATCATCACCGTCGAACCCGGCGTCTATATCCCGGCCGGCTCCCCATGCGATAAACGCTGGTGGAACATCGGCGTCCGCATCGAAGACGACATCCTTATCACCCCCACCGGCCCGGTCAATCTCTCGGCTGCCCTTGCCCGAACCGCCGACGATGTCGAACGGCTGATGACGGCACCCCGGTAGGGACGCGTAGGGGCGCGCAGGGGCGCGTAGGGGCGAGACGCAGTCTCGCCCGTATCCTCGTCATTCCCGCGAAAGCGGGAATCCATCGTCGCCCCGGCGCAGGCCGGGGCCCATCTGCGTCATTGTATAGGTAACGGCATGGATCCCGGCCTTCGCCGGGATGACGGCATGGATCCCGGCCTTCGCCGGGATGACGGCCTACACCGCCACACACGCGGTCATCGCATCTACTCGCCGAGCGCCGGCTTCGATGAGGGCGGTGGCGCAGGAGTTTAGCGTTGCACCTGTGGTGAGGACGTCATCAACAAGGACGATGTGCCGGCCGCGGATGAGCTCCGGTTGGGCAACGGCAAAGGCTTCCTCGACGTTGCTCTGACGCTGGTGCTGGTCGAGTGAGGTCTGCGTGGGTGTGTATCGACGTCGGATGATGATGCCTTCGTCCAAGAGAGTAGCCGAGCGGGCCGTGGCAAGCCCCCTTGCCAGAAGATGCGCCTGATTGTATCCACGTTCGCGGCGTCGGGCGGGATGGATAGGTACGCCGGCGATGATCACATCATCGGGCAGATCCTGCATGTCAACATGCTCGGCCATGAGAGCTCCGAGGCATTCGGCTAGTTCTGCGCGTCCGCCATACTTGATGGCATAGATCACGGCATCGATGCGTGAGCTGCGGTGCACGGCCCAACACGATGACACACGAAACAGCAAAAAGTCGTCGGCATCAACGTGACGTTGCACCAGCACCTCAAGGGCGGGGCCGTAGGGGGCGGCTTGTTCTCGTGCAAGAGCAGTGGTGCTTACACCCGGCAGCAGTGTGAACGGATCAGTAATGTGATCGCCACTGAGCAGACAGTGACGCGGGTAGAGGACGTCGTCGAGAATGTCGACGAATCGTCGAAAGATGTGCTTCATGAAGCATCATGAGCACGTTCGGGCGATAAACGTGACGCTATCCGTTGCGTGCTTCGTTCACGAATTGAAGTCGCGCTTCGATCTCTGCCGGCAGCTCAGGAGTGTGCTGTGGTGGCACGAGGTAGGACGATAGCGATGTAAGGTCATCAAAGACCCGCTGACGCACAGTGGTCTGCATGAGATAGTCGTGTCCACTCGATCCCCCTGTACCAACGCGCATCCCGATCATCCGGCTCACCATCATCGTGTGGCGGTAACGCCAAAGCGAGACAAGTCTATCGAGCTCGATGATCGCATCAACAAAACGATAGGGGATCTGCAGCAGGGGGCGATCCCGATACGTGGAGATGAACAACGTAGCCAGAGTAGCCCGCTGCGACATGCGGCGCGTTCCCTGACTCTGCAGCTCGGCATACTGGTCGGCATCAAAGAGGGCCAAAAAGCCCCGTTCGTTAGCATCGATCTGCTCGAGTGACATTGTCGGGTCAGTATGTTCAGCCTCCGACAACCGGCGAAGCTCGGCGCGATCGTTGTCGAGCATATTTCGCACCGACGTCTTATAGGCGTCCCAGAAGGCATAACTCCCGTGCTCCATGAACGGTATCTGCTCCAGCCACCGCTGCACGGCCGCAAAGAGTGTGGTTCTGTTGCTGGCATCATCCAGCTGCTTGAGCTGCTCCGGCGTGAATGGTTCGGTGTAATGACGCATGACGCGTTTTGTTTCCGGCAGACCCAGTGTGCGTTCCAGCACGCGCCACTGCACCGACTGAAATCCGCTGGCCGGATTCAGAAAGGCACGAAACTCCATGAACTCACCCGGCGTCATGGTCTCGATCAGCGTAAACTGCTGAGCCAGATGCTCCATGATGCGGTTCACCCGCTGAATGCGCGAAAGACACACCGCCAGATCCGACTCCGGCACATACGGCCGGTCCAGCAGTGTGATCACCGAGTCCACCTCAAACAGCACCTGCTTGAACCACAGCTCAAATGTCTGATGCGTGATGATGAAGAGCATCTCCTCGTGGGCAGGCGTCCCGTGCTTGGCGCTCTCCAAATGCTGAGCACCAAGTATGGAGTCGAGGGCAAGGTAGTCGGAGTAGTAAAGCATTGAAGAAATTACTGAATTACGGAGTTACGGAGGGAGCTCGTCATCCCCGCGAACGCGGGGATCCATGCGCATTGACGATCAATAATAGCCCCGGGCCTTGGCCCGGGGTGCGAGGATCCACGTGTTCACCCGTCATCCCCGCGAACGCGGGGATCCATGCGCATTGACGATCAATATTAGCCCCGGGACTTGGCCCGGGGCTTTGGGATCCAATGCGTAAATGCTACCGAGTAACAACCAGCTTCGAAGTGACCGAACCGGTGGCCGAGTGCAAGCGGACGCTGTAAACACCCGGGGCAAGGTCGGAAACTGGCAGCTGTCGGGTTGACGGCATTCGGGATAGCACGCTGCCGGTCAGATCGATCAACTCCACTGAGGTGAAATCCGTGCCGCCCACAAGTTCTACAGATGAAGCTCCGTTGGTAGGGTTGGGGAACATCAACGGCGCAGCAGGTTGGTCTTCATTGACAGACGTCGTACCTGTGTAGCGCTTGAAGAGATCGACAACTTCGGCGTCGCGCTGGGCCGTACCGGTGCGCGAGAGCAGAAAGATGATCGTTTGCGCAATCGAATCACCGGGTGCGAGATCGCGGGGACGGCCGGTCAAGACAAACCTTACGTCCGCCGGCCCGATGGAGGGATTGATGATGCCGCTTGTCATGAAGTAATACCGGTCTTCATGTTCAATTGGATCGAAGGCTATCGACAGCCCGCGCATAGTTGTAAGCTTTGCCTCTCGTGGGTCGAGAATCGAGTACATGCAGGATCCCAAAGGATCATTGCCGGAATAAATCTTGACAACCTGCATTTGTTCATCACCCACTCTCACTGCGAAATCATCGCCCCTTGCTGTACCTTCACTTTGGCTTACGATATCCGGGTCCACCACATTAGCCATGGCGGCCAGCTCGATCGTCCTCCACGGATGAACATTGCGAGCAACGGTCCGGACAATGATCAGATCGGTAACATTATCCAAAGGATTGATCGTTAGCGTCTGACGGAAGCTCATGCCCAGCGGCATTGAATCGGCGAGGGCAACTGCCGCACCTCGTGTGTACTTGCTGAGATCTGCATCATCGAACGTGGACGTGTAAATGCTGGTTTTCCCGGACATTTTTTTTGTGATCGCAGAGGTAGGGTTTGACCAACTCTGTCCGGAATTCGGATCATAGGTAATGAACGTGCGCTTCTTCGGCTGGCCCTCGACCCTGATCTGTCCGCCAAGCCATACGCCTGAGCCAAAGAGAAACCCATGATTGGGAGCAAGGCCCCACTGCAAACCGTCGCGGCTATTGCGAACGTCAAGCCCCGTTATACCTGTATTTGTATGAGCAATCTTCACCGAGCCGCCCTCGGCCCATACTTGCTCGAAATCCGCTTGCGCTTGCGCAGAGTGTGACGTCAGCATCAGCAACGTCACGATACCTAAGTGCAGAAAACACTGTTTCATAACTCAACCCTCCATAAGTGGTAGGACAAGGTGTAGGTCTATGCTGCCGAATATAGAGAAAACACCTCCGCGCGGCACATCTCGGACAGAGCCCGGATTCCCGCTTTCGCGGGAATGACGACCCAGTCATCAGTCATCAGTCATCAGTCATCAGTCATCAGTCATCAGTCATCAGTCATCAGTCATCAGTCATCAGTCATCAGTCATCAGTCATCAGTCATCAGTCATCAGTCATCAGTCATCAGTCAT
>VERF01000071.1 GCA_018882895.1 Candidatus Kapaibacterium sp. | reverse complement strand
AACTTGCTGATGCCACTCGCACCGTCGCCGATCCCTGTGCAGGGTTGGGAGCGATGGTCACATCTGCGTTGAGCTCTTCTTCTTCGTTAACGCTGACCACGACAACCTTTGAAGCGTCGACAGCCGCGAACATGACGCGCGCAGCATCAGCCGGCGTCTCAACATTCGTAACGCGATCGCCAGGGTTGGGGCTGGCCGAATATCCGAGATACAGACGTCCGTTGACGACTTCGTCACAGAGCGATGGATACTGACAGTTAACTCCGCTCGGGGTCAAGTCATACGGTTGCGACCACTCTTCTTCACCAGCCTTCAGAGCGGTTATCCAAATGTGACCGTTCAGACCCTGAACATCAGTGAGAGTGTCTGGCTCGTTCTGCTGATTTCCACCGGTCGTGTCACTTGAGATGAGCTTTGTGTCGCCATTCTTCCAAGTGCCGTAAGCACAATAGAGATTATTCTGGGAGTCAATACCCAGCTGAGGCCAACGGCTGGCGTTGTCGAAGAACCGCAGGTTCATCGGATAGCCGTTACCGTCCCATTGTCCACCGGCTGGTGGCGCCATGAAGCGGATGACGTTGCTACCTTCCTTGATGTGGCCCAGACCCGATGTACGAAGGTTCGTACGATTGTTGAGCATGAAGATCGTACCCTGACGAGTACCGTTCGTGTCCTTGCGAACAACGTGCGATGGAACAACGCCGACGACATAATGTGTCAGACCTTCGTTGTCGATGATCACGTCAATATGGCCGTTTGGTGTCGGAACCGTGTCCGAATTCACTTCGAACGTCCCCCATTGATTTTCAGCTGAGTCAACGTCCGTATACGTCGGCGCAAAGATGACACGAGCAAGATCCGATGGCCATGTCGCTCCACCGTCGGTGGATGTGCGTGAAAGCAGCCGGAGCGAATTGTCTGTATATGCCACGACGACCTTCTTACCACGGGCTGTTACCGCATACGTGTCGCCGCCAAGACCAACCGGGAGACTGCCTTCTGCAGCGTTGGGTCCGGTGAACTGAGTCTCTTCCGACCAGGAGTATCCACCGTCGTTTGACCGACGATACGCAACTTGGTTCGAAGGAGACTGATCGGTTCCAAGGTTGTGGTTGTAGATCAGGTGAGTATTGCCATCACCATCGGCAGCCGCCCGAGGCCACAAACAAAGCTGTGAAGCATCGGTGATCTCGGCGAACTGAGCAGGTTGATCTCCAACGCCTGCGTTGCCGAAGAACCGAATTGGCGGGTGCGACGGGGTTCCGATGAGTCCGTCCTTGTACTGCACCAGAGATGGCCATCCGGAACGGGAGTCCTCAACCTTCTGCCATTCGTCTACCCCTACCAATGGTGCGTCGGGATTGCTTACATCGAGAAAAGTATAATGAGTACCGCGGAAATTTCCCGTAAAGCCCGGGATACGGGTCGTGACATCACGAGTTGAGTCCTTCGATGCCATCCAAACCATCTGAACATACTTGTCTGGACCATCAGCAGTATAGACAAGGCGATTAGCCATCGCACCGTTCGTCTGGAAGTCATAGTACGTGAACCCGACCTCTACACCCGGAAGCTCGGCTTGAAGTGCATCGAGCACCTTCGGAAGGCGACCGCGAAGAACCGTGCTGGCTCCGACGGGGCGCGCTTCTGCTTCGGAACTGACCACAATGCGCGTTTCCGCAGCGTCGTTGCGAAGTGGCTTGAGCGAATTGACATCGGATGTGACGGCGACCCGGCTGCCCTGTGCGAAAACGTCGCCCCCGGCAACAGCCAGAGTAAGAGCGACCGCAGTTGTAAAGCGTCTGAAATGACTCATGGTGACCCTCTGTTACAGTCCGTTGATTCTCGATGAGGTAAGAGCCGCACAATATACAACGGAATTGAATCGTGATATTGTACGGGTTACCCACGGGCAACATCATTGGGAATCACAAAGTTCTGTTACGGGGCGAGCTGGCCAGCCCCCTGCAGCCCAACGACCCAGCCGACAAGAGCCATGATCCCGAATGCGAGTCTGGAGATGGTCCACACGACCAATCCCACGACAATTCCGTACCGCCAGTGGAGGTTCTCCCACGTAACGAGGGCCACGGCTATGGCCAGGAACCTCCAGATCGACCCAAGACTGATCAGTTGAAGCCAGGTAAAGAGCATCGGGGAGTCGCTTGGCCGAATGAACACACCTGCGTGTAGGCCATACTGAGCAGTACCGAATGTTACATGAAGCACCGACGCGACAGCCGTGTCGATGATGGCAATCAGCGCTGCAGAGGAAACAGCAATGATCGCTCTCGAGTAGGTGGGGGTGGTATTGGTCAGAAATCTGGCCATGATCATGAAGAGCCCGGCCAAGGCGGCGACGGACACGATCGTTACGATCAGGGTGCCCCCAAGGGCGCCCGTGAACTGCCGTTGCGGAGTACTGAGATCAAGCTCGGCCGATCCCGGGGAAGCCTGCAACGTCTGCTGAGAAAGCAGCGCCGAGTCGGCAACAAGCCCCGGATGGCCCTGCTCCCAGAGCGAGCAGACCGTTGCTGTGAGTGCAATAGCCAGAACGGCCACGGCGAAAACCGCCGCGGCCGCATCCGTAGAAACCTGCTTCACTCGCTTGGGGTCGACCAGCCCATACCATATCGACAGGATGGCTGCTGTGATTCGCATCTTGAGTGAACCCTACTGACCTGCCGGACGGAAAGCCGATGCGTCCACAGTGCCGTTGACCTCGTGCTTGAGATCGAATTCCATCGAAAGGACGGTGCTCTGCATCTGCATCTTTCCGGGGAGCATGACGCCGCCATTCATAGCATAGTCGCTGAAACGCTCAACCGTGGTGACGTTCCCACCGGGTGTAGGATCATCCTTTTCGTGGCGGGAGATGAGCATTGAGTTGGCATCGAGGAAGTATCGTTCCGCTATGCCGATGGGGCTCATGGTCTCGATCTCGATCTGCCCATCGCGCTTGCCCTTGATCGTGGCAGTATACCCATCGCTGATCATCGTAACGAGCGGGAACATCCGCGCCTCAAGGGCGAGCTGCTTTGCCTCGTCAGCAGCAGTAGCACCTGCCGGTCCACCCATCAGCGATGTCCAGGCATTTCCGCCGTCAACCCATTGCTGTTGCTTCATCACGCCAAAGTCCAACTCCGAGTACTCCTTGTTGGGCCGTCCAAGTAGACGCGTCATTGAGCCGGAATACTCCTTGCCCTGGAAAATCATCTTGGCGGCCGCCGTTGTGCGAATCGTCTGCACCGCATCAACCCATCCGAGAGCCTGCTTATGCTTGGCCACCAGTTCGTCCACGTTCATGCCAGCTGACTCGTAGGGGGCTTCCTTGGCCGGCTCAAGGTCGAGCGTATACTCACGGATCTTGCCAAATGGCTCCAGCTTGGAACGAACATCCGGACTTCCCACTACCACGATGCGCAGATCGAACATTCCTAGATAGCGCTGGGCAGCCTGCTGGATATCGCCCGAACTGAGGGCCTCAATACGCCGTGTGTAATTGATGACATCTTCAATCGGCACCTCATTGAGCCAGGCATTTTGCAACACCCCGGCTACCGTTGATGGACGCTCGAAGGCAATTCGGTAGCGTCCGACCTCGAGAGCGATCCGCCGCTGAAGGGCCTCTTCCTCGGGCCCCTCGTCGGCAAGCTTGCGCAGCTCAAGAAGGATGACCTTGAGAGCCGAGTCCGTAACTGACGAGCGAACCTCCGACCCACACGCGAAGCGATTATAGCGTCGCCCCCTGGACAGGAGAGCAAATGGCGAGTACGTGTACGAGTATGTTTCACGAAGCGTGTTGAAGAGCAAACTTCCAAAGCCACCACCCACGTGACTGGTCATGACCGCCGTTGCATCAAAGTCAGTAGCGCGCACCGGAGGGCCGGCGGCACAGACGATGACCGTGCTCTGGACCGAGCCCTTGCGCGGAACGAAATACACTCCCGAAGGCTCGGTCTTGATGTCAGCAATGGCCACTTCCGGACGATCGCCCTTCTTCCATTCGCCGAGATACTTATTCAGGAGTGCCTTTGCCTCGGCAGGGGTCACATCGCCAACGATCGCGAGCGAGCTTGAATTTGGTCGGATGTAGTTGGCGTGAAAGGCCGCAACATCCTCGCGCGTGACCGCCTTGATGGTGGTCTCGAGAGTGCGGCGTGCAAGTGGATTGTCCATGCCATAGATGACCTTGCGCGAGAGTGCCTGGGCGATCTCCAGCGGACGTGATCTGCGATTGGCCACACTTGCCACGTATTGCTGCTTGAGCTTGTCGAGCTCGCCCTGATCGAAGATGGGATCGCGAAGCTGCTCACCGAAGATGTCCATGACAACATCGGAATGTTTCTTGATGAAAGAGGCCGACATGGTCATGGACTCACCTGCCGTGCTGACGCTGATGGATGCACCAACGCCATCGAGCGCCTGGGCGATCTTCAGCGCGTTTCGTGTCTTTGTTCCCTTTCCAAGCATATCGCCGGCTATCGCGGCAGTTCCTTCCTTGCCGGTTGGGTCATAGGCCTCACCGCCACGCATCGTCAATGACACCGTCACAAGGGGCTGCTCGTGGTTCTCGATCACATAAACATGCAGTCCGTTCGACAGGGTAAACTCCTCATACTTCGGGAACTGAAAGTCCGTTGCAGCCAGAGGAGTCGGCTTGACGTTCAGGTCAGGCTTGACGTCCACAACAGCCGGGGCGGCAGCAGCAGCCGCAGGCACAGCTGCCGCAGGCTTCTTGGACTTGGCGGACTTCTTCTTTTTCGTTGTCTGCGCCATGATCGGCGAGGCGGCGGCAAGTGCTGCCACAGTCAGGGCAAGAGCGATGATCGTGCGCATGGTCATTATCCTTTCGATGGCAAATACGTGAGAACGATGCGCTGCTTGCCACCGAACATTCTCTTTGCAACGCGCTTGATATCTTCCTTGTTGACCTTCATGTACTTCTGCATCTCATCATTGATCGCGCCCGTTCCGCCATCAAACCGGTAGGCGTTCGACAGTGCAAGCGCCTTCTGATAGACGCCCGTTCGACTCTGAACGAAGTTCATTTCGGTGATGTTCTTTGCCTTCGCGAGTTCCTCATCCGTGACACCTTCACTGATCACACGTTCGATGACCGCGTCAATGCCCTTCTCAGCATCCCCGGGATTCTTTCCCGGGGCCACGATGGCAATACAGAATGTCATTCCGATATACTCACGTGGAAACAGCGACACGCTGGCCTGGACCGCCGACTGCGTACTGTCGACCAATGCACGATACATTCGTGATGATTCCCCGTTCGACATGATAGTCGTCAGCAGATCCGCTGCGTACACATCGGCATCGGTCTGCGGCATGCTCCTGTAGGCCATAAAGACGGCCGGTAGCTGTGCCTTCGGATCATTGACTGTTTCGCGAAGTTCATTGGTAAGGGGCTCAAGTGCTCCTACAACCGGACGTTTCGGCTCCGGTGCTCGCTGGTATCCGCCGAAATATGCGTCGATCGTCTCCCGCACGAGCTTCTCGTCAAAATCACCGCTCACGACAAGAATGGCGTTGTTCGGTTGATAGAACTGATCATAAAATGCCTTGAACTCATCGATCGTCGCACTGTCGATATGCTGCGCAGAGCCGATCGGTGACCACTCGTACGGTGTGCCGGTGTAGAGAGCCTTCTGAGCCTTCTCAAGCCAGCCTCCATACGGGGCATTATCATAGCGGTTCTTCCGTTCTTCCTTGACCACGCCGCGTTGCGTCTCAACACCGATGCTGTTGACCTGGAGCTTGCGCATGCGCTGAGCCTCGATCCACAAACCGAGACGAACCTGATTCGATGGCAGTACGAAGTGATAGACCGTCTGATCGTTGCTGGTGAAGGCATTCAATTCGCCCCCTGCCCCGTTGACCATCTTGTCGATGGTTGACCGTTCGATCTTATCGGTCGATTCGAACATCAGATGTTCGAAAAAGTGTGCAAATCCGGTGCGGGCCGGATCCTCGTCGCGAGAGCCGACCTTGTAATGCAGAACGGTTGCCACGACAGGTGCCGAGTTGTCCTGGTGAAGAATCACATGAAGGCCGTTGGGCAGATCATACTCGGTATAGGCAAGGGGCTTGTACTGCGCACTGAGGTTCTCTACCATCAGGCTTGCAAGTCCAAGCATGGCCACACCGAATGCAAAGAGTGGTTTCATACTTCGGAAGAATTGTGTGAAGGTTGTCGTTGTATCGAGGGGGGAAGAATACGAAGGAGTGCAGGAATTCGTGCAACCAGCAGTGCCAATAGAGAGATAAGAGTTGCGGCGATCGGAAGCACGTCCCCAAATCTCGCGTAGAACGTTGAGACGTTGCCTGGGGTCACCATCCCCGATGCAGCCATGCGTTGTAGCTCAGGCAACTCCATACTTGTTTGGCCGGTTGCATCGATGAATCCAGACACTCCGGAGTTGGCGCAGCGGATGATCGGCCGACGCATTTCGATGGCACGCATTCGAGCGATATCAAAGTGCTGACGTGGTCCCCACGTGCCATTGTACCAAGCGTCGTTGGTGATCACGGCAAGCACATCAGCCCCGTTGTTAACCATGTCACGGGCTACATCTGGATAGATCGACTCGATGCAGATAATGGTACCGATCCTTGCAATGGTGTCACCATTGGAAATGACCGGCAATGGAAGTCTAGCACGCCCCTTACCCCATGCGGAAATGCCAACTCCCCATTCGAACCACTTCATTGCAAATGAAAGCTGGTCCGCAAATGGAAGTCGCTCGGCAAATGGCGTCAACATGGTCTTCCGATGCACGGAAACAGATGGGTCGCCCGGGTTCACAACCATCGCCGCATTGAAGTGATCGTACTTCATACGTGGATCGATCGCCAAGGAACGGGCCGAGGCTGGCGCATCACCTTGTGGATACACCATCATGTCGGCAAAGCCGGTGAGCAGACTGAAAGAGCTGGTGTCGACCCATGCTTTCAGGCGCATCCAGTCGTAGACATTTCTGTAGTTGCGAATCACAAACGGGATCGCCGTCTCACTCCAAACCACGACGTCTCCAACCGTCGATTCGCCACGCAGTGAATCGGTGATCCTGCGATGAATCTCAAGCTGTTCGGAGGGGGCTGACCATTTGTCCCAGGGATCGATATTCGGCTGTACCACAGTGGCCATAATCCGGCCTTGCACTGACGCATTCGCTCGTGATACGCTTTCTAGATGCATACCAGCCAGAGTAAGTACGGCGCACACGCCTACACCTATGACCACTGGAGAAATCCATGGACGCCCAAGCTGCCTGCGCCGCAAAGCCTCGTAGAAGAAGACGTTCACTAGCACGATCATAAATGTGAGACCATAGACACCTATCATTTCCGCGACCTGTGCTGCCGGAAGATCAATGAGTGAGTATCCCAGTGTCAGCCATGGATAGGAAAAGTCAGTTTGCCCGTGGATCCACTCGGCAGATGAAACGAGAAATGGTAAAAGCACGAGGACCGATGGAATGGACAAACGACGCGACAGCCTCGTTGCGATGTACCAAGGAAGCATGAGAAGGAGAGGATGTGCAAGCCACACGGCTAACCCACTAACTAGTAGATACGGATCTGTCTTATCCTGCCACGAGCTTATCCACCAATTACAGATACCATGAAAGAGAAAGAAACAGACATACAGAGGGCCAACAACCGCCCGACGACCATCATATGAATTGGGCTCTTGAAAGAACGCAAACATCAGTGGTACAAAGGCCACCAACATCAACTCAGAGGGCGTCGGAAAAGTAGCGTGGCAATAGGCAGCACCAGCCAGTATGCCACTTATGGCTGCAAGGATATACGTGCGACGTGTAGACATTGGAAGTAGGCAAAACTACAAACGGCTCCCGTGCAGAAGCACGGGAGCCGCTTGATTGTTTCTGACTGATCCGCTCTTTAGGAGCGATCACACATTACTTCGTGACCGTTACTGCAGCCGAAACTGCAAGGCCATTGCTACGGACCACGAGTGTGTACGCACCCGATGGTATCGTGACCGCCGAGAAACGTACCGTATGTGTACCGGCTGGACGTGTCTCATTGACGAGTGAAGCAACTTCCTGACCAGCTGTATTGACAAGTACAACGTCCACACGACCAGCTTCAGCCATGCCGAACGTGACCGTCGATGCATCGACAACAGGATTTGGAGAGATCGTTGAGATCCAGAGTCCGCTTCCTTCGCCGTCGATCGTAACGTTCACAGCGTTTGTGGTAGCACGAGATCCATCCTTGTCGACTGACGAAAGACGATATGCATACGTGCCGGCTGTGAGGTTTTGATCGGTGATCGAGTAATCCTTGCGCGTCGTTGATGCTCCGGTCGCGTTAACCGAGCGGACAACACGATAGGTAGCATCGCTTGTGATGTCGCCAGCCTTTACACCGGAGAGATCTGCACGCTCTACCTCGAAACGATCAAGAGCGGTTTCGCTTGCTGTTGACCAGAAGACATCAACGTTCTTACCGCGAGCCTTCGCATCAAATGAAGCGATCTGGACTGGTACCAAGCCGCCGCCATTTGTCTCGAAGAAGTCGAGGATACCACGAACAACGCGCTCAACACCTGTACGAAGAACCGTTGGTGACGATGAACGTGCGAAGTGACGCCAGTCAACACCCAAATATACCGTGTTAGCGGTGAGTCCAGCAGTGGCTGTACCCATGATTGAGTCGGTCGACGAACGATCACTGCGGCGATACGAGTAAGCTGCATTGACAACGCCCGTGGTGGCATTGCTTGAGAACATCGAAACGAGTGCTGGTGTAGGCTCAGGGTCGTTTGTGAAGCCGGTGCGCGTAACAAGTTCGCTGTTACCGCGCGCAATCGCTCGCCCATCAATGTTGCGTCCTGAGTAGTTCGGTGTGAACGGCGTACCAGGAGCACGCAGCTGACAACGAAGCGACGTCTGTACAAAGTTCAAGTCCGATACGATCGACGCACCATTGTGCTGCGATGGAACGGTAGAAGCAGAGATCGCAAGATTCTTCTTCATTCCTGCCATGCCCGAACCGAGGTAGTTACGGATATCGTCGCGCTCGCTCCGCGTGAGTGGATTCAGATCATGCGACCAGAACATCGTTTGATAGATGGTGTAATCCACCGAACGTGGAGCCCAGCCCGCGCGATCCAGAACGTCATAATCATAACGGCCGCTCGCCGGGTCGTTGATATATCCGAGATCACCAAGTGCCTTCTGAAGGCTGTCTCCGTTGAGACGAGCTGCAATGTCGTTCTGGGTTGGAGTTCCGGTCAGAATATCCACTGCCGAACCTCGAAGGCTCAGGAGCAGACGAAGCTGTGACTGGCGCACGTAGAACCGTACATCCTTTGTAAACACATTGTTAGGATTGAATTCATCAGCATTGACAGATACCTCAATACGATACCGTGGTGTCACATTCATGCTCATCGTTGTGAACTGGGCAGGGACGTTATAGCCAGGCATACCGAAGTATGGCTGCGGTGACCATGAAGGAATATTGAATTGAATATCCTTCGACTGACCAGATGACAGGTTCGTTGTGACGACACGATCAACAACTGGGAAGCTGTTGTACGTCGGTGTTGGCGACAGGAGATTATTCGAAATTGCCGTTTCGAGATACACGCGAACGCGAACCTGCGAACGTGTTGTTGCGAGCGCACCATTGTTGCGAATGCGAGCCGTTACATCAACAGGCGCCGTTGTCATGATGTACTCTGCATCGCTCGTAGGACCTACTGCGTCGCGATAAGATGCTGGCTTGAGAATGTCGATGACCTCAAGATCGCTGACATACAGACGGCCATTGAACTCATCTGCTCCGATATCATAACCGAGACCAGCTTCGCCACGAAGACCGTTCTCTACGTCACGCTTCGTGCCACTGAGGCGCTCACCGTTGTTGTTGAGGATAGATCCGATTGGAGCCGTTGGTGTGATTCGGACGCGCAGCTGTTGATTTGGAGCAGTCCCACGGAATTCATGCTCGGCTACAAAGTTTCCGTACGGGGAATTGATATCCTGACCTGTCCAGTTTCTCCACTGAGCGAGAGTTTGGAATTCAGCCTGTGATCCTGCAGTAACAAGTTCGCTCGTGTGCGAGATCTCAACTACACGACCAATTCCCGCGTTCGGAGTCCAGAATGCGTTCTTGTTCGAGATGAGTGCCGCAGGTGCTGAAGAAGGCAGATACCATGTGTTGACACGGCCATTGCGGAACACAGTTCCCTGGTAGAAGATGGCCGATGTTGTGATCGCATTCGGATTGCTCATCGTGTTCAACGCAATAGCGTTGTTCATGATCACAGGTCCGTTGGAGTTCTGAACGCCGATACCAACCGTTGCACCAGTTGTGAC
>VERF01000070.1 GCA_018882895.1 Candidatus Kapaibacterium sp. | reverse complement strand
CGCGTGGCGAAACGCAGTCGCTTACGACTGTAACCTTGGGTACAAAGAAGGATCAGCAGCTGATCGACGGACTTCTGCCGACGTATGATATCCGCTACATGCTGCACTACAACTTCCCGCCGTTCTCAACGGGGGAGACCGGACGCTTCGGCTTTACCAGCCGCCGCGAAACGGGTCACGGCGATCTTGCCGAGCGCTCACTCAAGCACTTCATTCCCGACGAGAACGAGTTCCCATACACCATTCGCGTGGTGTCGGACATTCTCGAATCGAACGGCTCATCATCCATGGCCACCGTCTGTGCCGGCTCGCTGGCGCTGTTCCATGCCGGCGTGCCATTCAAGAAGGCCGTTGCCGGTATCGCCATGGGATTGATCATGGAAGACAACCGCGTTGCGGTGCTGAGTGATATTCTGGGTGACGAGGACTTCCTTGGCGACATGGACTTCAAGGTCACCGGTACCTACGAGGGTATCACGGCCTGCCAGATGGACATCAAGATCGAAGGTCTGTCGGTGGACATCATGCGCACGGCTCTGCAGCAGGCGCGTGACGGACGTCTGCACATCCTGGGCATCATGAACGAGCACATGGCTCAGCCGAACGCCGAGCTATCGCCATACGCACCAAAGCTCACCACCATCCAGATCCCTGTCGAGTCCATCGGCGCGGTCATCGGACCAGGGGGCGAGATGATCCGCAGCATCGTCAAGGAGACGGGTGCGGAGATCAACATCGAGGACGACGGAACGATCACGATCGCGGCCATCGACCAGGCAAGTGCCGACGCGGCCATTGCGCGTATCCGCGACATCACGCGTCCGATCGAGCTCGACTCGGTGATCAAGGGCAGGGTCAAGGAGATCCGCGAAGGCCTCGGCGCATTCGTTGAGCTCAAGCCAAAGAAGGAAGGCCTCCTGCACGTATCGCAGATCGACCACCGTCGCGTTGAGAACGTTTCGGACGTCCTCAAGGTCGGCGACATCATCGAAGTAAAGGTCATCGAAGTGCAGCCTGACGGAAAGGTTCGTTTGTCGCGCAAGGCCCTTCTGCCCCTTCCCGAAGGGATGGAGCCGTACGAGGACCGTCCACGTCCACCACGCGATCGCGATCGTGGCGGTGACCGTGGTGGCTATGGCGGCCGTGGCGGAGATCGTGGCGGACGCGGCGGAGACCGTGGTGGAGACCGTGGCGGACGCGGCGGCTACGACCGTGGCGGCCGTGGTGGAGACCGTGACCGCGGACCACGCGATGACCGGGGTCCACGTCCGGAACGTCACGACGATGACCGTCCACGTCACAGCGACGATGCGCCACGTCACGACGCGCCACGCGAGGAACGTCCACCACGTGACGAGCCAAAGGGTGGCGGTGACGGCGACTTCTTCGTCGGCTAAGACACACACAAGCATTTCCATCAAGGGGCGAGGCACGGCGAGTGCTTCGCCCCTTTTCATTTGACGTAATTTCGCGGGGCTTTCCAGTGGACACCACGCTTCTCATATCGAATCTTACCAACCCCACGTTGCTGTTCTTTCTGCTCGGCATTCTGGCTGTGCGGGTGAAGAGCGATCTGGAGATCCCGGCATCAAGCGCCAAGTTCATCAGTTTGTATCTGCTGTTCTCGATCGGCTTCAAGGGCGGTCAGGAGCTGGCGCACCACCCGATAACATCAGAAGTTCTCTGGTCGTGCATAGCCGGCCTGGTGATCGCCGCGGTGATTCCGCTTTACGCCTTCCACCTGCTGCGTCGGTGGCTATCGGTGTCGGACGCCGGCGCCATCGCCGCTTCGTTTGGGTCGGTGAGTGCCGTAACCTTTGTAGCCGCCTCATCCTACCTCGAGGCCCAGGGCATGACCTTTGGCGGACACATGGTAGCGGTGATGGCGCTGATGGAATCACCGGCCATCATTGTTGGCGTGATGCTTGTGATGTTCTACGACCATGGCAGTCGCACCTCGGTGCGCATTGGCGAGGTGTTGCATCACGCCTTCACCAACGGCAGCGTGCTGATGATCACGGGCAGCCTCATCATCGGCCTCATTTCGGACGAGAAGGCGGCCATGGGCATCAAGCCCTTCACCACCGACATCTTCAAGGGCTTCTTGGCCATCTTCCTGCTTGAGATGGGGCTTATCACCGGCAACCGGCTGAAGTCATTCCGCGAACACGGCTGGTCGGCCATCGCCACCGGCATCCTCCTACCCGTCATCAACGGCTGTTTGGTTGCCTTTGCCAGCCTGTTCATCACGGCCGACCCCGGCAACCGCTTCATGTTCGCCGTCCTAGCGGCCAGCGCCAGCTACATCGCCGTCCCCGCCGCCATGCGCCTAGCCGTCCCCAAAGCCGACCCCGGCCTGTACATCCCCATGGCCCTCGGCGTGGCCTTCCCCTTCAACATCACCCTCGGCATGCCGCTGTATCAGTGGCTGATTCAGGTGACAGGTTACGGGTGACAGGTTACGGGTGACAGGTATTGGGTGTTGGGTTTTGGGTGCGCTCGTCATTCCCGCGAACGCGGGAATCCATGCGAACCCTCGTCATCCCGGCGAAGGCCGGGATCCATGGGTTATGACGATGGATCCTGCTCTTCGCATAATTGCCCAGGGCTTTAGCCCTGGGAAAATGAGGCAAGCCCCCTTTTGCCAAATCTCTCAATGATTATGAATTCACCCTTTTGTCCCAGGGCTGAAGCCCTGGGCAATTGAGCGAAGCCCTTGTCAGCACAATCATCACCGCTGCTACCCATGGTCTCGCATAATGCCCCAGGGCTGAAGCCCTGGGACCGGGATCCATTGCGCGATGACGATCATGCGTCCCACGGCTGAAGCCGTGGGCTGAGCTGCAGCATTGCGTGTTAGGCGTTGTGCGCCCTTTCGTAATCACACACATGGGCCCCGGCCTGCGCCGGGGCGACGACGTCCCCGTCATCCCGGCGAAGGCCGGTCATCCCGGCGAAGGCCGGGATCCATGTGTTATGACGATGGATCCTGCTCTTCGCATAATTGCCCAGGGCTTTAGCCCTGGGACCGGGATCCATGCAGGGAATTGAATAGAAAAACACCTAACAGGTTGTGCTGCAGCTCAGCCCAGGGCTTCAGCCCTGGGCAATTGTGCGAAGCCCCCTTGCCAAATCTCTCAATGATTATGAATTCACCCTTTTGTCCCAGGGCTGAAGCCCTGGGCAATTGCGCGGAGCCCCCTTTGCAATATCATCATACCCCACGGGCGAGACATGCGTCTCGCGGCGGGCGAGACATGCACCGATGGAATCCTTTGACTAAACAAAGTGTCTAGCAAAACAGGACCATTTCAATCGTCTTCCACGAGGCGAAGATCCTTGTCCGGCAATAGTGAACACAACGTGAGTTTCGCTATCTCGAAATAGCAACCTTATAGGCATTGGTAGACTGAGCGCTCTTGATCACCAGAAGGTACATGCCCTGGGCAACCGTGCTTACGTCGAGCGTAACGAGGGCTTGCTCGGGGCCGCTACCAAACTTGGGAAGCTCTTTGCTATAGTCTCGAACGAGCTCTCCGTTAACGGTCCACAACTCAAGGCGAAGGGTGCTCTTGTCCGCAGTTGCAAACTTGCCTAATTCGGCCGTAATCAAACCACTGGCCGGGTTAGGATGAACGGAGGTGACGTAATAGTGACTGATGTTTTGTTCAACAACGGATGTGGCTGTGTCTTTTGGAGTATAGGTAATCTGGAACCTCACACCATCGGTGTTGTTGCACAACTCTACCGTTCCAACGGATCGAACTCGAATGAGATACGAGTCGACATTTGCGATGGATAACATCGTTAGGTCTGCATTGGGAACGTAGTCAATTATCCGATTCCCGACAATCGAGATGTAGAATGAGAAGTAGAACGCGTGTGCATATAGGCAAACCGTGTCGCCGAATGTAGCGCCGCGCAGGACGCTCCAATATGCCGGCAATGTCTTAGGAAGCATTACAGATGTCGAATCCGAATCGCCGTTTGCATACAGCCTCACCAACCATACCCTATCAACGGAATCTAACAGTCCCCTTGAATGATCAGTTCTAAATATTGTGACGATCGAATCACGGATATTAAGGAGTCCTAGTGGTGAGGCATTCGTTGGTCTATAGAATCGACTACCGATTGTATCTCCCTGGTCTTGCACATCCGCAATTGCAATCTCATACTTTGATGAGAAGACGAGAGTTTTTCCATCTGAATGAATTGACACTGGGTAATTGCGGAGTCCTCTAACGACATGTTTCTTCCACGTGATACCAGCATCACGTGAAATGGCTATGTGCGACCCAGAGTTCGGAACAACAAATATTGAATCGTCGACGCAAATAGGCAAAGCCCTCGAGAAGCCAAGTTCAAAAAGATCAACAGGAACGCGAACAAACTTCGTTGTGCTTGTTTTGCGAAACACTCCTTGCCTCGTTACAAGCACCCCTACGCCATCTTCGTTTTCCAAATATGATTCAACTATTGTGCTTGTATCAATGTCGACTGTGTCTAGTTTATCGCTTTCAAAGTATCCGACAACACGTTGTTGCTTCCTCTGTTGGTTGACCTTTGTAGTATAGGTCTGAACACCACGAATCCCGCCGGGGTAGGAACCAAGGACCCTAAAGTCAAGGAACAGACCTCTTCGATCCGTGCTGTCTCCAACGTACACCCGACCGGATCTGGATACAGAGACCTCGCCGTTCTCGTATCGTCGCAGGACTGACGGGCCCAATACCGCAAAGTGCTCGGTGGTGTGTATAGTGTCATTAAGATCGTCTAGGGCAATCGTCGTGTCTTCTTTGATAATGCCAAATACTCGTTTCAATGGCGGGCCAAGGCTTTGGACGCCCGAGAGGCACACAATTGGACTCCCGTTTTCTAGTCCTCGGTACATTCCTAAAGCGAATTGCAAGTAGCCCGGCAGAATATCGCGTGATATTGTTGATTTATTCGTACCCCGTAGTCGATACGTGTACCGGTAATCGGTTAATATCTGCTGTCCACCTCCAAGGTCAATTGCTTTGAGGAATTTGACGCCGTTGATGAGCCTCACATCTCCCCGAGAAACAACAACGAGATCTGTGTCTGTAACCGGAGATAGTATGACTGTGTCTCCTCGAACAACCATCGCGCTCGCGGGTATGGCAAGCGGAACTGGAGTCACCAGCCGGTGAGCGACATCCCCCGATGCCCAATGAATCTGCTCTACTGCCTCTCCAGTATAAGCGTATACGTTGTTCATCGCATCTGAATACATACAGCCGATGCCGCTCTTAACGCGCCTCCACTCTGACAGTTCTGATGAGTGATACAGGTCCCCTCCAAAGGCAAGTCCCCACCAGCCACTTGAGTCTGCACAAACCCACTGAAATCCAACGCCAGTTGGGAGTTTGAGACCTTCAACCTTTCCATTCTCTAGGTCGATCCGATCACACTGACCATTTGAAAAGAGAGCCAGAACCGAACGGTTGTCAACATCAGCAACAAAGTCAACTGCTCTTGAATCGCTGTTGCCAACGAGCGGGAACGTACCCACTGCCTGCGAAAACAGTGGGTGCGTTGCGCTCAGACACACAATAGCGATGTAGGCGATGACAGCCATTCGAGGTGCGTAGGCAAACATCGGTTTCTCCCGGGCTAGTTAGTACTCGAACAGGTATTAGCTCCACACTTAGCGCCGGTTCCGGCTCCTTCGCATACGACTGTCGTGTTCTGGCATCCAGCGTAGATAATCATCGGCTCGGAGCCACCCGTACATGGATCCGATTCCGTTGTTGACAGACATACAGCACATAATCTTCGGCATGCCGTCGAGCCACACGGAATATAGGTCACCGGGTCGTTGATGTTGGCAGGAGGGTCAGGGAAGGAGTAACACGAAACTGAAGAAGGAATTTGTTGTTTGCAGCGTCAATCATATAGCAGAATGCTACTGTGTCGCTGCAACAGCCTCCAGCCGGATTTGGAACGGAAAAGGTGCGTGTCACTGCTGTGTAACGTCGTGGCCCGAATATATGTATGTCAACTGAATACCGTCATTCCCGCGAACGCGGGAATCCATGGGTTGTGACGATGGATCCTGCTCTTCGCATAATTGCCCAGGGCTTTAGCCCTGGGACCGGGATCCATGCAGGGAATTGAATAGAAAAACACCTAACAGGTTGTGCTGCAGCTCAGCCCAGGGCTGAAGCCCTGGGAAAATGAGGCAAGCCCCCCTTTGCCAAATCTCTCAATGATTATGAATTCACCCTTTTGTCCCAGGGCTGAAGCCCTGGGCAATTGTGCGAAGCCCTTGCCAGCACAATCATCACCGCTGCTACCCATGCTCTTCGCATAATTGCCCAGGGCTTTAGCCCTGGGAAAATGAGGCAAGCCCCTTTTGCCAATTCTCTCAATGATTATGAATTCACCCTTTTGTCCCAGGGCTGAAGCCCTGGAAACTGAGGCAAGCCCCTTTCGCTAAATCTCTCAATGATTATGAATTCACCCTTTTGTCCCAGGGCTGAAGCCCTGGGAAAATGAGGCAAGCCCCCTTGCATCATCTCTCAATGATTTTGAATTCACCCTTTTGTCCCAGGGCTGAAGCCCTGGGCAATTGTGCGAAGCCCCCTTTGCAATATCATCATACCCCACGGGCGAGGCATGCGTCGCGCCCCTACAGGCCCCTACATCGCCTGATTGCTGCGGTTGAAATACCGAACTCAGCCCACCGTCGTTGCAAGAGGAAGGTGCGCCAACAGCTGCGCGCACATCTTTGATCACACACGATGGAGGGATCGCCATGAATCTCATCTTGTTGATGATCGTCGGACTGTGCAGCGCGCAGTCTGCTAACTGCCAAGAGCCGGAGTTCACTGTACATCCCAACGGATTGATTTACAGTGATCGTACGATGGCTGGTCTACGTCGAATCGTTGACTCGTTGAATCTCCGATTCAAGGGATGCGACTTCGACGCAACGTTTGTCTCCCGAGCGCAGACTCTTGGGCATGTGGTTCGGATGGAGACCGGTGACGTTGAGGGGGCGCGCCGGGCGCTGGCCGACAACATTTCTTTCGAGGACTTCATCGAGCGCTTTCCTCAGGCATTGGTCGATCGCAACACGCTGGCGGTTCGACACAGCTACATAGGATCGAAGGGGGCTCTAACTGTTTCCTATGAGATTCTTGATCCGCTTCTTGAATGGTCTTTCTCGCTCAATGATCCGAAGCCATCCATGCAGTTGAAGAATCTCGCAGGTACATGGCTCTTTGAGTACACGGCTCCGTCGAAGTACGGCAAGGAAAAGCTCAAAGGAATCTACTTCCCCTCCGAGTTTCGACGATACGAGCTGCCAAAGAGGTTTGCAGAGATGATCGGTTACGCGGACTGTCTGGTCGACACGACAACGACCAAGTACAAGACCGAATTGGTCGAGGGTAGGGTAGCGCTTCCGAAAGACTGGGTCGGGCTTGACCGCAGAGCTCAGGAGGCCTTGCTCGACACGATGCGAAGCACCCAGGTTGTTGGCTTCTGTAGCATGGACCAGGGTCCGCGCGTACATGCTCTGAACATCGCGCTCCTCTCTGCCGAAACCCAGCACTGGGGCGTATTCGTAAAGGCCCACCTCGACATCATGAACGACCGCTTCGACCGCATGTCGGACGGCAGCTACGCAATGGGTGGGCGCAACACCTACATCCGCGAACTGGAGGAGCTTAACATCAGTGTTCCGACCCTTCTGCTTGGCATCATCTTCCGGATCGACAATCCGGCAACTAACCACTACAGAGGCTCCATCGGCCGCATAGGCCGAGCTCTTTCCGAATCCCGCGTCCGAGCCGATGTTGAGTCCCGCATTCTCGACATTATCAGCGACCCCGACCTCGATCTCTACAACCGGATGGTGTTCTACAACCTCTACCTCAGCTGTGCCGAACGCATTGAAGACGCCTCCCAGCGCATTGCCGCAATGGACCAACTCGCCATCGCCACAGCCACCCTTCCGGAACACATTCGCACCCGGCTGCAGTCACCAAAGAGAAAGCGCCAGTAGGAGATGACAATGCCATGCGGGCGAGACATGCCCCACTTCTTCGCATAAATGCCTTGGGCCTCAGCCCTGGGATCGGGGATCCATGCAGGGAATTGAATAGAAAAACACCTAACAGGTTGTGCTGCAGCTCAGCCCAGGGCTTCAGCCCTGGGAAAATGAGGCAAGCCCCCTTGCATCATCTCTCAATGATTGTGAATTCTGAGCTGCAGCATTGCGTGTTAGGCGTTGTGGGTCCTTTCGTCATCACACACCTGGGCCCCGGCCTGCGCCGGGGCGACGACGTCCCTGTCATCCCGCGAACGCGGGATCCATGTGTTATGACGATGGATCCTGCTCTTCGCATAATTGCCCAGGGCTTTAGCCCTGGGACCGGGATCCATGCAGGGAATTGAATAGACAAACACCTAACAGGTTGTGCTGCAGCTCAACCCAGGACTTTAGCCCTGGGAAAATGAGGCAAGCCCCTTTTGCCAAATCTCTCAATGATTATGAATTCACCCTTTTGTCCCTGGGCTGAAGCCCTGGGCAATTGTGCGAAGCCCTTGTCAGCACAATCATCGCCACTGCTACCCATGGTCTCGCATAATTCCCCAGGGCTTGAGCCGTGGGAAAGCAGAGCGGCGTCTCGCCCGTACATTGCACCCCCCGCCCCGTAAATTGCGGGATCGTATGTACATCGTTACGAAGGCTGGTTGACCATGAATGAGATCAAATGTCCGCACTGCGGAAAGGCGTTTACGATCGATGAGGCGGGATACGCCGAGATCATGAAGCAGGTGCGTGATGGGGAGTTTGACAAGGAGATACACGCTCGACTCGAGCTTGCTGAAAAGGATAAGCGAACAGCGATTGAACTTGCAGAGGCCAATCTGCGGGCCAAGCACGAGCGGGATGCTGCCGAGAAGGACCGAGAGATACAACGACTGAATGATTCCGTGCGTCTGGAACAGGAGCGTCGACAGCGGGAGATTGAGAACACTGCCGCGGCAAAGGAGATGGAGATTCAGAACCTGCGCTCGAAACTCGAACAACGCGACACCCAGCAACAGCTCGCCATCAAGGAAGCGGTCGACAAAGCAGAGCGCGAACGTGATGAGATGAAATCGTCTCTCGAAAAGCTCGTACTGCAGCGTCAGCTCGAGGAAAAGGGGCTGAAGGAACGCTACGAAGCGCAGATCAAGGATCGCGATGAACAGATCGAACGCATGCGCGATATGAAGGCCAAGCTCTCGACGAAGATGCTGGGCGAAACACTCGAACAGCATTGTGAGATCTCCTTTAACAGCCTCCGCGCCGCTGCGTTTCCAAACGCATACTTCGAAAAAGATAACGACGCTCGTTCCGGTAGTAAAGGCGATTACATCTTCCGCGAAGCCGATGAACACGGCAACGAGATCGTATCGATCATGTTCGAAATGAAGAACGAAGCCGATACCACGGCAACCAAGAAGAAGAACGACGACTTCCTGAAGGAGCTCGACAAGGATCGCAGCGAGAAGAACTGCGAGTACGCCGTGCTCGTGTCACTGCTCGAACCCGAGAACGAACTCTATAACGGCGGCATCGTGGACGTGTCACACCGTTACGCAAAGATGTATGTGGTGCGACCTCAGTTCTTCATCCCCATCATCACCCTGCTGCGCAACGCGTCGATGAAGACCCTGCAGTACAAAGCCGAGCTTGCACTGGTCAAGGCACAGAACATCGACGTCACCAACTTTGAAGAGAAGCTCGAAGAGTTCAAAGGCGGCTTTGCACGCAATTTCGACCTCGCCTCTCGAAAATTCCAGACAGCGATCGAGGAGATCGATAAGTCGATCTCTCACCTTCAGAAGACGAAAGAAGCGCTGCTCGGCACAAACAACAACCTGCGCCTTGCAAACGAGAAGGTTCAGGACGTGTCCATCAAGAAGCTCACAAAGGATAGCCCATCAGTCAGGGCCATGTTTGAAGAGAAGAAGGCCCGGTAGGGGCGAGTGACCTCGTCGCCCCGGCGCAGGCCGGGGCCCAGGCGCTTTGGAGATGGATCCCGGCCTTCGCCGGGATGACGGCGCCTTCGCCGGGATGACGGCGCCTTCGCCGGGATGACGGCGCCCCTCGCGCCGTAGTTTTGCCGCATGAATGCATTCATCTTCGCAACAGCCATGCTCCTTTCTGTTGGCGGGGTCTCTGCTCAGCCCCTTGTCTACCCCGAAACACGCCGAGAGGATGTACGTGATACCATTCACGGGACGGTGGTGCCCGACCCATTTCGATGGCTCGAGAATGACCGTGATCCCGAGGTGGAGCAGTGGGTAGAGAAGCAGGCAGCCGTTGCGGAGGCCTTTCTCGGTGCAGTGCCGTATCGAGCGATGCTGCTCAAGC
>VERF01000069.1 GCA_018882895.1 Candidatus Kapaibacterium sp. | reverse complement strand
GGTAGAAGATGGCCGATGTTGTGATCGCATTCGGATTGCTCATCGTGTTCAACGCAATAGCGTTGTTCATGATCACAGGTCCGTTGGAGTTCTGAACGCCGATACCAACCGTTGCACCAGTTGTGACGCCTGACAATGAGAATGACTCGTTGTCAATAACGATCGTGTTGTTCACGATCGAGTCACCCTGCATGAAGTAGTTGACGTTGTTCGGCGTCAGGAGAGCTGTCACTGGCGATGCCGATGTTGCGCGCGTCGTAAAGACGTGCACACCAGCAACATTTGCAGTGTTTGTACCACGAGTCAATCCCCAGATGGCGTTGCTCGTAACATATGTGCGTTCGGCCCTGTTCGGGAAGAACACAACACCTTGCGAACGTGGACCAAAGCCCTTGTTCATTCCGGTTACGGTCTGATACTCATTTCGCGCTTGCTGAACAGTGATACCGCGGCTCCAAATGTTACCCGATACGCCACTGATCTCATTCTGAGCGATGAAGAGATTCATGTTGTTGTAGCGTTGTTCGCCACCTGCCATGATACCCGCAACATCACGAGGTGTTCCACCTGTCGCTGCACCTACGTTGTAGATGCGGTTGCCGACAATCTGTATTCCATCTTCGTAGGCAGAGAAGATACCCGCGCGACGAACGTTGAAGATCAGATTGTCACGGATTTCAGTGCCTTGATTGTAGTACGGACGGAACTCGTTGATGCCACCCTTAATGAGTGAGCCGATACCAATCGACACGACGCCGTAACCAAATCCGTTGATTTCGTTTCCAATGAACTTGTTGTTCGTGTTAATGAGAGTATCCAGATTTCCGAGGTTATCTGGGTTCACCGTATCACGCTGCGTAATACCGGCCGTGTACGAAATGCTGTTGTTGCGTGTATTACCTTCAAAGCGGAACTGGTTTGATCCGCTGTTGAACTGTACCTGAGGCAGAGAGTCCGCATAGGAAGGAGTAACACCTATCGCATTCTCAATCAGCAAATTGCGAACATTGATGTTCGACGAGCCAGAAGAGAGATAGAATACCGACACGAATGGTGACGGGAATCCTGGAACTGCATTCTTGCGCATCGTGAAGCGGATCGCCTTTTGCAGACCGCCATCAAATGTGATGTATCCTGCAGAATTCGCGTTCGTGGCGTTCGAGTAGTAGTTCTGACGCTGGATAGCATAGCTGTTCGATGGAGCTGCGTTCTGTCCAAATAGAACACCAACACCTGACTCGGTGACCATATTGATGGTCACAGCACCCTTTGCGATCGAACGCTCGATCGTTGGGCGGAAAGTGATAGTATTTACTGCACTTGCTCCAATGATGCGGGACGAAAGGTCGATGGCCGGAGTGGTAACTCCAACCTTAGTCACCGTGTACGATGCATCGGTAAACTCGAACACTACCGGACCACTCACTCCACGGAAATACAGAACGTTCAGAGCTGAATCGATGGTTGGGAAATTGCGAGGTCCTTGTACGGTTGTTCCAATTGTGTACGTGCCATTGAGATTTGGCTCAACCGTCCGCGTGGCACAAAGTTCGTTGTTGGTAAGAACTGGATCACCAGGGTACTCGACACGGAAGCAGAAACGGTAGTCGCCAGCTTCCACAGGAGTGAAGGACGGGAATGTATAGATGGCCTTGTTGAACTGACCGGCTGCAATGTCAGGAACGATACCCGTTTGGTTGTACACCTGCGTATTTGGCAGGCGCGTAATGATCAATCGCACTGGAACGTTCGAAAGATCCTGGATACCATTGTTTTCGAACACTGCCTCTGGACGGAATGAACGCCCTTGGATCAATGTCTGCAGGTAGCTCGCAGCCGTCAATGATGGAACAACAACTGAGTTTACAGCTGGCTCCTCATTATAACCGATCTCGAAAACGATTGGCGTTGCTCCCGGACGCGGCAAGCAGTCATTGAACGTATTCTCATCAGGGAAAGGATCAATGAGTTCTGCGCAAGCGGTTCCTCGGTGGAGACCAACAGGGTGACCGCCGCCCTGCGGATTGAAGTTTTCGAACGTCTGCGTCAGTCGCACCGCCGGAGGCGTTGCTTCATTGATGTTTGCCGTATCGACATACTCTAGGTTTCCGGAAGGATCGAACAGGCGCACGATACCACGGAACTGCTTGACCGTGTCGAGACCGGAGTTCTGGAACACTGCTTCCACTGGGATCGGAGTTGTGTTCGGATACTTGAACTTCCGAGGTGCCTCATTTGTGGTTGGTGACCGCAACTGGCGCGTTGACATGTCCCGGTTCACGGCGATCGTGAATGCTCTCGAATACTCATCAGCACAGGAATTCCCTGATGGGATAGACCGGATCAGGAGTATGTATTCGCCGCCCACGGCGTTCGTGGTGTTCAGTGAAGCACCGGCGCCAGCAAGGCGGCCAGTTGCTACTGATGGGGAAGACGTGAATGTTTGTGGGAACACCCCGCTCGTTGGAGCCACAGCGGTCCAATCCGCTGAGTAAACGGTATCTGTCAGCGGGGCTGGTCCGAAGATGCGGTAGCGAAGCACGGTCTGGGCACCAGGAAGTCCGGCTCGGATGCTCACACTTGGCATTGGACGATTCGCCGTGGAACCATCATAAATATTTCCGCGTGGGAGAATGGCCGAGCTGTCAGGCGTGTCATTCGGGAACGAGCTGACGAAGCCACCAATGATGTCGAGGTTGTAGTCTTCACATTCGCCACCAACAGCCCCAGGGAAGACGCACGGGTCATTTGGACATGTCGCCGTGTTTGTCTGGCACATGATGCGCAACCTCGTGCGGCCAGAGCGAGCGGCGCAGTTCAGAATAATCTGACGGTTGACGGCACCCTGTCCGAATGCCGTGTAGATATCGCAAAAAATGCGCTCTTCAGGCTGGAAGATTCCATCCTGATCAAGGTCGATCCACATGGCGAAGATCTGCGTGCCGAACGTATTCGAATTGATGGTTACATCAATTGGAGTACCACGGAAGGCTGTAAGCGCCGTTGTCGTGAAATACTCGTAGCCTGTCTGATTGTTGAAGTCAGATGTCGCCGAGCTGCGCGAGAACGTGCCAAAACGGAAGAACGTGATTCCGTTGCCCCACCACCCTGGAGCGAGCGTCGGGCGGCAATACTGCGCTGAGAGCTCTGAGCCGGCGCCAAACATGGCAACGAGCACAAAGACTCTTAAAAGAACCGTGTAGAACCTGTTCATGGGATTCCCACAAGAAAATTGAACGTAACGTGTTTGTTTGTTTTCAAGCTCGGCGAGGCATGGGGGTGCCTCAAACAGGGAACCGAATCGACCCGAAGGCCGAATCGACTCCACTATGTCAAAACAAAATATGCAGTCACCTACTGAAAAGCAAAGGGAAATACTCCCTTTTTATTCACCGTCGGGACCGCTTTTTCAATGCACCACGTGCAGGTGGGCGTCCAACGACCGTTGATTTCTTCGGAACAAGAACATTGCAGCTAGTCTGACTCCGATACGAACTGCCACAGTAAACTTCAACGCATCTGCCAAAAGTTCCAAGTTGAATTCTGAGCTTTTGCACACGTCCGGGATCAACCGCAACAGCCTTTAGCGTGCGAGCCAACACGTTGTTAGGTGAATAAACCAATGCAGCGCCTTGATTTACGGACGACACCAAGGCAAACGGGACGTCGCTCTTGCCCGGATTTCGGACTGAAACAAGGCCTCGTGCATCGTACTGGCTCACAAATCCGGACTCGAAAAGAGTCAAGGGCCGGAATTCACCAGCTGAACTGCCGAAGAGAACGAGCCCCTTACCAGCATCATACCGCACAACGTCATCCTCGGCACCGTACATGTTACCGGTCAGCACAAGATCAAGCCACTCGTCGTCATTGAGATCCAAGGCTTCGACACCCATCACTGGAGAGAATTGAGCCTCTAATGGCAGGGGGCGCACGTTGAATAAACCACTGCCGTTGTTAACAAGCACCATCGATTGCATGCTTGTGATCGAACGATGATAACATGTATCAAGCATGCTCGAGTCGACAACCTCGTTGATCGAGGCAAAGGCGAAATCCACGAAGTCATTGAACTTTCGATTCAGCGTTGGCATCTGTGAGAAGACCTTAGGGCGTTCTCGCACAAGCTGTCGCTTTCCATCGACCATGTATGTGATGAGCGGATCCACGCTTCCGTTGTCATCAAAATCGCCCGCGTAGATCTCAATCGGGGTTTGACTGGAAGCGGCGTAGCGAGAATTCTCTCCGTGATTGCCGCAGACGTAATCAATATCGCCGTCGTTGTCAATATCGGCTCCCGTTATGCTGTACCACCAACCCACGGTGGAGTCGAGGCCCCAAGGCTTGGTGACGTTGACGAAGCGACCTGAATCATTGCGGAACATGGTGATCGGCATCCATTCGCCCACAACAACAAGGTCGAAGCGTTCATCGTTGTCGACGTCGCTCCAAAGGGCTGACCGCACGATACCCACGTCGCGGAGTCCGGGAGCTATACTATCAGTCACATCGCGGAATACACCCTTTCCGTTGTTCAGGAGCAGATAGCTTGGATCGCAGTACGGATAGGTGTCGGTAGCAACTCCCCCGCCAACGAACAGATCCATGTCGCCGTCGGAATCAAAATCACAAGCATTCAGGGTTGCAGCATTGGTGTTCACGTCAGGCAAAGGCAGTGATGAACGGCTGAAGCGTCCCTTCCCATTATTGACGTAGATGCGCAGGCCACGCTCGCGCTCGTTGACTCCATATTCGGCTCCTCCACCGCCGCAGACAAGGTCGCGGTCTCCATCCCGATCAATGTCCACAAGTAGCATTGCCTGGGTTTCGTACGTAGTGTCAACGCCGTCAAGCCCGGTTGAGAACACCTCAAATCTACCCGGAGACTTTTGGACGAACGTTGCAGGATTCTGCCCCTTGGAATGACCGAACATGACGTCGTCCAAGCCGTCGCCATTAATGTCTGCCACGGCAACCGCCGGGCCACCCCACGAAACGCGAGTTGGCATAAGTCGATACCGCTTGAAATCGTCAAAGTAGTTTTCCTTGTGCCAGTAATTCAAGCCAGACGACTCTGTGACGTCGACAAAAACGGTAGTGTCGGGCTGCAGTGGGCGAAACCACGATTTAACGGAGGCGCTTGCTTGTGACTGTCGAAGTTCAACGTGAGCATTCGAATTGAGGCCTGTTCGAATCTCTGCGGTTCCATCAGGCCATTGAACGATGATAGAGTCGATCATCGTCGCTTTGCCTAATCCAAAGATCATCTTGTCGTCCATCCTCGACTGATATCCGCGAACGGGATAGTGCTCCTTGTACTGAGCGAATCCTCCCGCAACAACACGGATCTTGGCCCCAAGCCCGCCGGTATTGCCCGCAGAACCGATGAACGACACCGATAAAAAATTGCCGGTTGATTGTTCACGGGCATTGTTTCGGTACACAAATGCTACCGTGTCGAAGTTTGGAACCACAAGGTCAAGATCGCCGTCATCGTCGAGGTCACCGTAAGCTGTCCCAAACGTAGTGCTTGTGTCATTCAAGCCCCAGCTTCGCGTAGCATCGTCAAAACGCAAGTAGGAAGTCTGACGGAACATGAAGTTCGGCTCACGCAGAGCCTCGATCAATGGGATGTCCTCCATCTCACGTCGGTTCATGTTATAGACATAGTCCTGGTTCGACAGGTCCGAGGTGTATCCATTGGCGATGTAAACATCGGCAAGCCCATCAAGATCAAAGTCCTGAATCAGGCAGGCCCAACTCCAATCAGTGGCCGCCATGCCTGTCATGTAACCGATGTCAGAGAACTGATTATAGCCCCTGTTGAGCTGGACCATGTTCCGGGAAACCTGATTGGAGTCGTAGGTAGGGTTATAGATCGACATATCACCGCTTACACCCACATTCAGGATTCGGCGTACATGGGTCTTGGGCAACATGTCTGTGGTGATGATGTCCGGCAGACCATCGCGATTCAGATCCGCAACATCACTACCCATACTGAAAACCGAGGCCTTGCGAGTGACCTTCTTCATGCTCTCAGCGAAGCTTCCATCGCCATTGTTGAGATAGATGAGATCGGTCGAGTTGAAATCGTTCGCAACGTAAATATCGGGCCAGCCATCAAGGTTGATATCGGCCACCGTTGCGCTAAGTCCCATTCCCCGATCGCCAATCCACGCGGCGTACGAGGCATCCTCGAATGTGCCATTGCCAAGATTGCGGAAGAGCTTGTCTGTGTGACCTTGGTGTCGGACCTCGCTCGCGGGAAGGTTGCGCAGCCGCTGCGACTGGTCTTCGAGCAGAGAACCTGACGAGGCCTCGAACCTAGGCATCGCCTGGCCTTCGCGCTGGCGTCTGACTGATTCGGCCTGCTCGACCGAATCTGGTGGACGCGGAGCAGTACGCATCGCATACCAGTTAGAGTATGTAACAAGATAGCAGTCCAGCAAGCCGTCGCCATTGTAATCGAAGAACACGCTGTGGACGGTCTCATCCTTGAAATCAAGCCCGTACGCTGCCGCCTGCTCCGTGAATCGCCCCTTACCGTCGTTGATCAGTAAACGACACGTATTCTGCCATCGGGCGATGAACAGGTCCAGGTCCCCATCGGCGTCGATGTCGACAAGATTGAGGCCCGTCGAAAAGAACGTCGAGTCAACCGGTATCCCAGTCTCAGCAGTCACATCAGTGAACCGGAATTCTCCGTCATTACGGTAGAATCCACAACCCGAAAATGCCGAGAACACAATATCCGGACGACCATCACCAGTGAAATCTCCGATAGCCACTCCTGCACCGGGTACCATTGAGTTGATCTTCGATACCGAATCCTTTGGCAGAACAATGCGTGCATGCCGCTGCGCGAAGTCAATTCCGGTCTGCTCAGGCTTGAGACGCTCGAACAATGGACGCTGCTGCGCCATCCCGAGAGTGACTGCCAGCACGAGCATGATGATGAGTAAGGAGGCTGTCCGCATCAGATGAGCAATGCTCCATGGCAGGGGTTAACAAAATGTGCTTGGAGCGGGGCTTGAACCCGCACGTCCCTTACGGGACACGAGATTTTAAGTCTCGTGCGTCTGCCAGTTTCGCCATCCAAGCGTCGCACCAAACTTACAACTCCTTGCGAGCGCGAAACATCTCCAACACTGCAGGAATTGCACTCAAGACAATGATGGCCGCAATGACAAGAGTGAAATTCTTCTTCACTATCGGTTGGTTCCCAAAGAAGTATCCCAAGGCCAGGAAGGATACCACCCAAATGATGGCCCCGACCACATTGTAGACGAGAAACTGCCGGTAGGTCATCTTTCCAATGCCAGCCACAAACGGTGCAAAGGTTCGAACGATGGGCATGAACCGAGCCAAAACAATGGTCTTGCCGCCATGCTTTTCATAGAAGGTGTGCGCCCGCTTGAGATGCTCCACGTTGAGCAAACGCGAGGATGGACGATTGAAGACCCGCGGGCCAACCCGAGCACCGATGGCGTAGTTGACCCCATCGCCAATAATGGCTGCAACGATGAGAAGTCCGCCCAGCAGGGTCACGTCAAGCGTACCGAGCGAACAGATCGCCCCTGCAGCAAAGAGCAGAGAATCGCCCGGCAGGAATGGCGTTACCACAAGACCCGTCTCAGCAAACACGATCAGGAACAGGATCACATAGGCCCAAACCCCGTATGCCGAGGTAATGGTAACCAGATGCACATCAATGTGAAGTATGAAGTCGACCAGACCGCTTGCGAATTCCATCATCACCTCTGCACAAGGGCATTGATACGCCCAAGGATGTCTGACTCCACGTGCACATGCGCATTCTGCGAATACCAGGTGTGGAGCAGCGGATACCAGTCAGTATTGGTCTCGTGTTCGTTCTTCCAGGCTGTGACAAGGGGCTTGGCGGCATCCGGTCGCGGCCCCCACACCCAGAGTTCCTCGCTGTTGCCCGCCATATCGGTCTGCGTGGCAACGACGATCGGTATGGACCTCGATCCAGTTGTCAGGTAGGATTCAATGGCCTCGGGATAGGTATCGCGATCAAGAATCCTGAACGATACGAGCGGATTCAGACCCGCCACGGCTGCCAGAACCGGCAGTGTCTGCGCCGAATCACCGCACCAGTCCTCGGTAATCACAACCCAGGTTTGAGGAACCTGCACATCGGCCATCACAGCTCGAACGGCCTCCCCAGGCTCGTAGGTCTTCATATGGCGGGTCATGCGCGAATAGTTCAGAGGCCGGCCTGCAGCGAACTTGTCGTCGGGGTCGCCAGCGTGCATCCGTGCTTCGGCCCTTGTCATGAACTGCTCAAAGGTCAGCCCCTTTTCATTGGCAAGTGTAACAAGTTCATTGAGTGTCATTAATGCTTCTCCATTGCTGTTCGTACGATTCCATTTGCGGCGCGTAGACGTTCCAGCGCCTGTTCTCGTGAGCATCGGTGGGTATGCATCACCAGTGCCGACTTGACGTGCCCACCGGCACGCTCCAGCAGGTCTGCGGCCTCGGAGAGTTCCACGCCACAGATGCTCATGATGATTCGATTTGCACGCTGTCGGAGCTTCTCATTGGTCAGCTGAAGATCCACCATCACGTTACCATAGGTCTTGCCGATCCTGATCATGGCACCGGTGGTGATCATGTTCAGGACCATCTTCTGGGCCGTACCGGACTTCATGCGGGTCGAACCTGCGATCGGCTCCGGGCCAACCACAGGGCAGATCAGGATCTGCGCCTCGGGGCAGACCCCGGCGACGGTCTCCGCCGGATTGGTACTCACAAGAATGGTGCGCGCGCCCACCTTGCTGGCACGCTTCACTGCTCCCAGCACAAACGGCGTCCGACCCGATGCCGATATCCCGCAGACCACGTCAGCAGACCCGATCTCAAGATCATCAATGACGCCGGCGCCCGCCTCGGCGGAATCCTCCGCCCCCTCAACAGAGCGGAATACCGCATCACGTCCACCTGCAATCACTCCCTGAACAAGATCGGGTGACGTGCCATAGGTAGGGGGCATTTCGGACGCATCCAGGATGCCAAGTCGGCCGCTGGTGCCCGCTCCTACATACACTAGACGTCCGCCCTTGCCGAAGGCATCGGCCACCAATTCAATGGCCTCGGCCACGGCGCCAAGCTGAGTTCCAACGGCTGTTGCCACCAGAAGGTCCTCGGCATGCAGAAGCGCGGCAACCTCCCCGGCACCTACCTGGTCGATGGCGACAGTCCTGGGGTTGACCTCTTCCGTGGTGAGGAACGCCAATTGTTCAAGCAGGGTCATCAAAACAAAACTAGCCATTCCGTCACTATGGTTGGTTTGCGGATTATGAATTCTTACCTATCTTTGCGGCCCAAAAGTTTTCAAGAATCCTCAGGCGCCAACCACATGGCACATCATAAGTCAGCGATCAAGCGCATTCGCCAATCACGGAAGCGCAAGGTCTACAACCGCGGAAATAAGAAGGTCATGCGCGAAGCCATCAAGGCCGTTCGCACAGCCACAACGGTCGATGCCGCTCAAGAAGCATTGCGCGCAGCATTCAGCATCCTCGATCGTGTAGCAGCCCGCGGCATCATCAAGAAGAACAATGCGGCAAACAAGAAGAGCCGCCTGGCCAAGGCCGTCAAGAAGTTGATGGCATAAGCCTCGTACGTCAATTAGGGACCCGTAGCTCAACTGGATAGAGCATCTGACTACGGATCAGAAGGTTTGGGGTTCGAATCCCTACGGGTCCGCAAAACAACAACGTAAGCCCAGCTGCACAACAGTGTTCGCTGGGTTTTTCTTTTTGTGCTGACGTTTGACTGACGGCTCAACCCCTCCAAACGCTCAGGCATCATCAACGACCCCCAACCATGAGGACCATCCCACGTCCATCATCCGCCTCATCGAGAAGTTCGTGACGGCTGCGCTGGTGTTTGGTGTTGGGTGGCCGCAGTGAAGATGCCTATCGTTACTGCATCCAGTTATCTCCGGGCATGATGCGTTTCATGAACTCATCAAACAGCGGCACCGTGAATGCGGTATCGCCATGATTCGGACTCCAGACCATTACCTTTTGGATCAGCTTCCCGCGAGTTGGACCAACGGATCGGTGGATTCCCGCTTCCGCGGGAATGACGGGGCCTTCTAAGAAGCAAAATGTAGTTGTACGGGCGGTTAAAACCTCACACTTGCTTGTGTTTAGCTCATGCTGGACAATAACGGGCTGTTTTTGTCTTATGTGAGTCACTGTTACAATCGCTTATTTATCATATATTGCTGGAGTTATTACAATTCTTGCAAATCCTCGAGTGATTGTTTTCCCCAATTACAAGACGCGCCAAGAGATCCTGCAGAGGTATGGAGTCACTTCGGATTCAGATGCCGGGCGTTGGCGCATAAGTACCCTTCGCAAAGACGGGTACCTCGTACCAGTGTCGCGCACGTGGTGCAGAGTAGGCCCTGAACACAGGTTTCATCTTCAGCAGACGTCGCGCGACATCGAGCTTGCGCGAGTGGTGCGCCCTCTGGTGGACAACTACTGTGT
>VERF01000068.1 GCA_018882895.1 Candidatus Kapaibacterium sp. | reverse complement strand
TGCATAATTGCCCAGGGCTTCAGCCCTGGGAAACAAGAGGGGCATGCCCCTTAACAATTCCCCGCATGATTATGGTATCACCCCCGCTTTCCCAGGGCTTTATGGGCCCCGGCCTGCGCCGGGGCGATCCATCGTCGCGGGAATGACGAACTCGCGTCCCACGGCAGAGGCCATGGGCAGAAGTGCAACATGGCGCATCAGACGTTGTGCGAAGACAGACACCAACGTAGTCATTACGGCGCAACCTATGAGCATATATCCACTAACTGAAACCTATCGTGCCACCACAACACGGCACTGGGCGGTGGTGGTGGGCGTGGTAAGCGTCAGATAATACAGGCCTGTGGGAAGGTCTGAGACGTCAGTCGTGATCTTCGCATATGCCGCAGAGGCATCGAAGCCGGAGGTTGGAATGCGACGGATGCTACGGCCCTGTGCATCGAAGATGGTGATGGCCGAGCCGATGGCCGAGGCGTCAGCAGCCCGCACGGTAACGGTCAGGTGAGAGCCTGCGGGAGAGGGAGATGCGCTTATGCCGGCCACGGCACATTTGAGCTGGTCGCGTTGTTCAATACCCGTGGCAAGACCGTCGTAAACAAACACGCCGCGGCTGGTACCGATGTAGTAGCGGTTGTTTGTATCGACCACGACGGCGCAGATTCGCAACGTATCAAGCGTCCCTGTGCCGATGGTCTGCCACGTCTGGCCGACATCGGACGTGCGCATCAGACCTGAGCTGAGAGATCCGTAAAGGATAGCCCCTTGCTGATCCCGACTCAGACTGCGTGGCGCGTACAGCACAGGCCCGGAATAAAAATCCCGGAACAGCTCTTCGCATCTTGCATCGGCAACGTGATAGAGCACGGACATGTAGTCTTGCTCAAGGAATGCCGGATCTCGTGCCAGATCGTATGAACGATCCGTTGCAAGTGCGTAGAGGCGCCCGGTGCCGTCGCACTGCAGATGCGTGATGTGACGGGAACCGTCGAATGAGCCGACGGGCTGCCAACTTTGACCACTATCGAGCGAGCGGTAGACGCCCCCGGGCTCGCGGCCGGTTTCCCTGGAGCTGTCGAGCAACACCCTGCCTGAGAGTCCGACATACCACTCACCGAATGGCCCTTCGGCAAAGGCCGTTACAAGGGGAAGGTTGCTGGTGCTGTCATAGGGCAGACCTTTGCCCGATACCGTCTTCCATGTGCGCGCCGTGTCGGTAGAGACCAGCATTGAGTCGGCCGCCATCATCAGCACGCCACTGCGGGTCTGACGAATAAAATGTGCTCGCCGGCGCACCAGTGTTTGTGGCTTACGAAGTGAGTCAGCGACCACGGTTACCGTCTTGTAGTCGTAGCCGGATAACGAACGACTGATGCGTCCTCGTACCGGTGAAGGGGGCCTGCCAAATGGTTGAACGAAGTTTGATTCACTGATGGCGGAATACGCATCAAGTGTGTCGCTGTCTCGTCCCTTGCGATGAAACCAACGCGGGGTTAATGATAGTGGATGGGTGTAACTCACAATGTAGCTTTGATCGAACTGAAGAGTTACCGCGCCGCGCGACCTGGTCACCTGCCAACGGGCATCCTGCCAAAGGCGATTATCCCATCCCCACCAAAGGGAGGTGGCGGCTAGTGGCATCACATCAGGACTCTCATTGCGAGGAATACCCGTATAGCCCTGAATCTCCTCCCCGAGGATGTACCATGACTTTGCGCCATCGGTGCTGCGCATGATGCACCCAATCGTTGCCATCAGGAAGATTGAATCCGAAACTTGATATGGAACACCGACAGGTGACGCTCGAAACTCCACCGGGTCCGTAGTGCCAATTCTCAGTGTGGCAAACAGTGATGAAGTGTCTGTGAAGACGGGAATCAGAATGTGTTTCCCAGGCACCGTTGTGAATTCACCCAACTCCGGGGCACGATCATATCCCGGAAGTTGCCCTCGAGAATACCAGGTTGCTCCTGCATCGGAGGTTGCAACGAGATGTCCACTTTCGGCCATCCAGAATGTTGCCGAGCTCTGTCCATCACTCATCAAAATGTGCGCACGTTTTGGAGGCCACGCCAAGGCCTTCTTTGTCCCGGCAATCACGATGGTGTCGATACGTATCCAACTTGCGCCTGCATCAGTGGAGCGCAGCAACCATATCGCATCTGAATACTTTCCTACAGAAACGATTTGTTGTACAAGAAATGTATCCCGACCGAAGCGGTAGATGGCCGAAGTTCTCTGCGGAAACCTAACAACGCCAAAGTCTTTGCGATTGCCGTCTCTCCTGGACCATAGTACCGGATCTGGATACCCAACCCAGTAAAATAATGATTGGGACATCGTGTCGAACACCCACGGAGAAACTGAACTGGACCCCAGTTCAAGATTCTGCACGGAGGAATCCGACCATGTCTTGCCGTAATTGGTGGAGATGTAACATTTGGGCGATGATCCACCATTGGGGCTTGCCTGGCGTGCAAGGAATGATCCATCGGCGCATAACATGCGAACCTCTTGGGCCAAGAGAAACTGCCCTTGCAGCTTAATCGAGTCCCAGGACTTGCCACGGTCCTTCGAAACGATCGTCCATGATGGCTGATCAAGATCACGGTGGGATACGTAGATGGTCGTACTGTCGGCCACCGCCAAAGTCATGTTGCCCCAAAATGCCCGCTTTACTGGTATGTCCGCCGCTCTGAACGTCTTGCCCGAGTCCAGAGAAATCATCACGTAGTTAGCCATCTGGACGGCGATCAGCTTTCGATCGGGATCGCTGCGCCAGGTGACTCCTGCACCATTGAGGTGAACGTCAATGGCAAACGCAATGGTGTTCTCCATCCTGCCACCAACAGGCCGATGCAGAGATCTAAGCTCTTGGGCCCGAATATCCGGTTGATGTGATGCACCGGAAACGAACAGCAGGGTGCAGAATAGAAGAGGCCGATTAATGAGCAGTGATAGCTTCATGTGGATTACCTTCGCCCTATGACTCGTCTTGATCTGCTTAAGGACACTGCGAACATGCTGGCTCGGGACACTGCGTCTGAGGTACAATGCAACCCACCGAGCAGGTACCTTCAGAGGTGCAACTGAAGCTGCCGGGACCATTGCCTGTAAGAATGCAATTTCCGGCCGAGTCGATGCAGTATCGTCGGTGCTGCCAGCAGCATAGACTGTCAGCCGTTGTGCAGGCGGCATAGCAGCCGTTTGATGTCCTCTGCCAGCATTTCGGGAATGAATAGGCCCAACAGAAAACGCCGGGCGTGGCAGTGCACAGGGGGACATTTGCTCCCAGACCATTCTGCTTGCAAGGATCGTAGTAGCAGAGAACGGCTTTGACAACGTCGTCGATTGCAAAGTTCACCGTGCTATCGAGACAGATGCTCTTGAATACGGTTAGAACATCGGGTTGAAACAACGACTGGCAAGGATCCTGAAGCCCGGGATTTCGAGCACGGTTATTCTGACAGCGCGTTACGATCGCTTGGTATTGTGTTCCATTTATGCACAACGGGATGCTTTGAGCAATATCCGTCCCACCCTGGCATCCACAGCTCAATGGAATGCTGCTTTGGCTTCTTGCTGGAAGCGCAATAAGCATAAACGTCACAGATAGAAGCAATACCTTTAGATGATTATGAAGGCGGTGGCAGCTAGTATGAGCTCCCATTATGCAACCAATTTGAAAGTATGTGAATTGAAAAAACATGACATTGAAATGTGGTACGCATCAAAGATACATGTGCATCAACATAAGTGCCATGCTCATCAATACCGAATTGGAGTTTAGTCTTGGCTTCATGGAGTCAATGCGAGTGTTAGGCGCGCTGCCCATTGATGGATTGATTGTAGGGGGCGAGGCGCATGTTCCTGGCACACACCGACGATGGCCCCGTCATCCCGGCCAAGGCCGGGATCCAAGTGACAAGCGACAAGTGATGCACAACGCCTAACACGCCGTGCTGCATAATAGCCCAGGGCTTCAGCCCTGGGAAACAAGAGGGGCATGCCCCTTAACAATTCCCCGCATGATTATGATATCACCTCGCTTTCCCAGGGCTGAAGCCCTGGGCAATTATTCCCGGGGCTTTATACATCCCTCGCTTTCCCAGGGCTGAAGCCCTGGGCAATTATTCCCGGGGCTTTATACATCCCCCGCTTTCCCAGGGCTGAAGCCCTGGGCAATTATGCACCAGGGCTTTATGGGCCCCGTACCCCGGGCCAAGGCCCGGGGCTAGTAAATCCATGATGTCAATCGCGGAATCGCATTGCGCATGGGCCGCGAAACCTGATATATTCGCCTCATGCAGGATTCGATCAAAAAACTCTACTACTCCATCACCGAGGCGGCGAAGATCGTTTCGGAGGAGCAGCACGTGCTGCGGTATTGGGAGAGGGAGTTTGTGCAGCTCAAGCCGCAGAAGAACAGGGCCGGCAACCGGGTGTATTCGCAGCGTGATATGGCGATACTGATGTTGATCCGAAACCTTCTGCGTGAGCAGCGCTATACCGTGGCTGGTGCCAAGGAGTACCTTAAGACCAACGGGGTGCCGGAGGATCTGACCTTTGTGATGCCCGCGGGGGTACATGCCGAAGCGATGGCTGAACCGGCGGACATTGACGTAGTGCCGGCAGCAGGGGTCGACGACGAGCGCGGGCGCGCCGCGAGGCTCGAGGCAAAGCGTCTTATCGAAGAAATCCGTGCGTTTTCAGCCGAAATACGCTCTAAAACGGGTCAAAACGGCTAAAAACACGCCCGAATTGCCCTCTTTTCGTATATTCGCCGCCCACACGGTCCCGTGGTAGAGTGGCTATACAGAGCTCTGCAAAAGCTTGTACATCGGTTCGAATCCGGTCGGGACCTCAATCATCCTTTTCATGATCTACCCCGTCATTCATGGCAACAACAGCTGACCTCCGGGTGGGTGCCGTGATTCGCCACAACGGCGAACTCTGCGTCGTCCTCGAATCCATCCACCGCACTCCGGGAAATCTGCGGGCCTTCTATCAGGTGAAGATGCGCGTCATCAAGACGGGGAAGCTTCGTGAAGAGCGATTCCGTTCGGGCGAGAGCATCGAGTTTGTTCGCGTCGAGACCCGCAACTTCCAGTATCTGTTCCGTGACGGTGACATGTTCAGCTTCATGGATTCGGCCACATACGACCAGATTCCGGTTCCAGCCGAGATCGTTGGTGATTCGGCCAAGTTCATGAAAGAAGGCATGGAAGTGCAGATCGCCCGCGACGAAGCCGAGAACGTTGTGCAGGTGACCATGCCTCAGCACGTGGCCCTGCGCGTCATGCATACCGAGCCCGGCGTGCGCGGCGATACGGCCACGAACGTTCTCAAGCCCGCAACAGTCGAGACCGGCGCCACTGTCGGTGTGCCTCTGTTTGTTAATGAGGGCGATCTGATCCGCGTGGACACCTCGAGTGGTGCCTACATGGATCGCGTGAAGGAGTAAGGGGCTTCCAAAACCTGTCGGAGGGAACATGGATCTGAACTACCTGCGTCGACTTCTGCGAATCTTCGATGAGAGCGGCGCCTCTGAACTATCGATCGAAGAAGAAGGCATGTCGGTTCACATGTCGAAGCCATCGGCCCAGGCGCCGGTGATGATGCCGAGTTATGCAATGCCGCCTGCCGCGGCTGTTGCTCCGGCACCGGCTTCGGCTGCTGCCGCACCTGCTGCTCAAACGGCGGCCCCGGCGGCTGACGCTGCGGCGGCCGATTCGTCGCACAAGGTGTTGTCGCCGATCGTCGGCACATTCTACCGCGCCCCCTCGCCGGATGCCGATGCATTCGTTCAGGTAGGGCAGCATGTTAGCGTAGGCGATACACTCTGCATCGTCGAGGCCATGAAGCTCATGAACGAGATCGAATCCGACGTTAGCGGTACGATCCTCAAGATCTTGGTCGACAACGGTCAGCCGGTGGAATACAACCAGCCGATCTTCCTCGTAAAGCCAGACTAATCCAACGCCCGGCCCAGCATGATCAAGAAACTGCTGATCGCGAACCGCGGCGAGATAGCCCTCCGAATCATCCGCGCCGCCAAGGAACTTGGTATCCGAACGGTTGCCGTGTACTCGGAGGCCGATCGTGCGTCGCTGCACGTGCGCTTTGCCGATGAGGCGGTCTGCATCGGACCCGCCCAGGGCAAGCTGTCATACCTGAACATCCCTTCGATCATGGCTGCGGCCGACGTTACGGGGGCCGATGCGATCCATCCCGGATACGGATTCCTGGCCGAGAACAGCACGTTCGCCGAGATCTGTCACGACTGCGGTATCACGTTCGTGGGGCCAACCCCGGATGCCATCGTGCGAATGGGGAACAAGTCGATCGCCAAGGACACCATGCGCGCTGCCGGCGTGCCTGTTGTGCCCGGCAGTGATGGGATCGTAACAACGATTGAAGACGCCAGGCGCGTTGCCGAAGAGGTGGGATATCCTCTCATGATCAAAGCCGTGGCCGGCGGCGGCGGCAAAGGGATGCGGTACGTCGAAACACCTGCCGAGCTCGACAGAGCGTACGCAACGGCAAGGGGCGAGGCAGAGTCAGCCTTTGGCAATGGCGACATCTACATTGAAAAGTTCATCGAAGAGCCTCGTCATATTGAGATCCAGATCTTTGCCGACACTCATGGCAACGTGGTCCATCTCAACGAGCGCGAGTGCAGTATCCAAAGGCGGCACCAAAAGTTGATCGAGGAAGCCCCTTCCCCGATCATGACGCCGGAGCTGCGCAAAGCCATGGGCGATGCCAGCGTGAAGGGGGCTTCGAGTGTCAACTACGTCGGCGCCGGTACCATCGAGTACCTTGTCGACAAGCATCGCAATTTCTACTTTATGGAGATGAACACCCGCATCCAGGTGGAGCATCCCGTGACTGAGCAGGCCGCACAGGTGGATCTGATCCGCGAGCAGCTCCTGGTTGCGTCGGGCGAAAAGCTCACGCTTACGCAGCGCGATCCCATCCTGCACTCGATCGAGTGCCGCATCAATGCCGAAGATCCGTATCACGACTTCCGCCCTTCGCCGGGCGTGATTCAGTCCCTGAACTTCCCCGGAGGTCCGGGCGTTCGGGTGGACTCGCATATCTACCAGGGCTACGTGATCCCGCCGTATTACGATTCGATGGTGGCCAAGCTCATCACCTTTGCGCCCACGCGTGACGGAGCCATCGCCAAGATGCGCCGGGCTCTGGATGAGTTCATCATCGAAGGCATTCAGACGACCATTCCGTTCCATCGGAAGATGATGGACAACAAGGATTTCATTGCCGGAACATTCGACACGAAGTATCTCGACACACATGATTGGAAGGCCTGACCATGAATTTTCCCGCAGACCTGCTCTATACCAGCGATCACGAATGGATCCGCGTTGAAGGCGACGTCGGAACGATCGGCGTAACCGATCACGCTCAAGGCGAACTTGGTGACGTGGTGTATGTAGACATTCCGGATGCATCGGCAACGGTCGCCAAGGGCGGTACGTTCGGCTCGATCGAAGCCGTCAAGACCGTTGCAGACCTCTATGCCCCGGTCAGCGGTCAGCTGGTCGAAGTCAACAACGTCAACGCCGCACCCGACTCGGTCAACAAAGACCCGTATGGCGACGGTTGGTTGGTGAAGATCAAGATCTCGGACCCCTCGGAACTTGAGGGCCTCCTGAAGGTCGACGCCTATAAGGCCCTCATCGGCGCCTAAGGGGCCGGCGGACGGGTTCTGATATGATCGCTACCTGCCGCCTGCTGATTCTCGCAGCTCTTCTCGGCTGGCAAGCCCCCTTGCCGGCCGTTTCTTTTTTGTACCCGGTGCCATGCGAGCCTCGATCTGAGGCAGACAGTCTTGCAGGCGTCGTTGCAGGCAGCGCGCCACCCGACGCGCCGGGCATCGACGGCTGGCGCCTCGGCGCGATCTCCACAGTTGGCATAGGAGCATTTGCCATCGGCCACGGTTGGCTGAATAACCTCTGGTGGAAGGGGGCTCCGGCAGACTTCCACGTCAATTGGCAGCAGGACTGGACCTATGCGCTTGGGGCCGACAAGCTGGGACATGCCTACTTCACGAGCATGGCCTCAAAGGTCATCGCCGGCTCGTTGCGCTGGTCCGGGGTCGACACGCTTACGGCATTATGGACCGGCTCGGCCGTTGCCCTGACGTATCAGACCTACAACGAGATCCGCGACGGCTACAGCGTCAACTACGGATTCTCTCCCGGCGACGTGGCGGCCAACGTCATCGGCGCTGCTCTGCCGGTGCTGCAGCACTACGTGCCGGCACTTAGGAATGTGACCTTTCAGATATCGTTCTACGCTTCAGAGCCATTTCGCAGCGGAATGTACAATGCGATCATCGACGATTACGAGAGCACGACGCATTGGCTGAGCTTCGACGTTTACGAGATGCTTCCTGCCGAGGCACAGGCCTGGTATCCTAGCTATCTCAACATCGCCCTCGGCCACTCGGTCAGGGGGCTTGTGGGCCCCGGCCCGCGCGAGCATGTGCTTGTCCTGTCGCTCGACTGGAACGTAAAGCGCTTGCCGTGCCTGCCGAACTGGCTTCGTTCAGCCTTCGAATGGCTCCACATGTATCATTTGCCAGCCCCGGCCGTGGAGATCTATCCGCAGGTTGCATGGTTCGGACTGCGATTCTGAGGCCCTGCGGCTGAGTCTCACGACCGCCTTCTGCGCCCGCTGACCAGGTCGTACGAATGTTCGACCCACCCCTTGAGGTCGGTAGCGCTCACTGAGCCGTCCACCACCACGGTATTCCAGTGTTTCTTGTTCATGTGGTAGCCCGGCAGCACGCATGCATGGCGCTCCCGGAGTTCGATGGCACGCTCGGGGTCGCACTTGACGTTGAATCGCAGCTCGGTGGTATCAAGCGGCACGAGCAAGAAGACCTTGCCGCGTACCTTGTAGACGATCACGTCAGGTCCGAAGGGGAATGTCTCCTCGACGTCACCGAGCGAGAGAGCGTAGGTGCAGAGATCAACGATGTCCATGGTTGGCAAAAAGAAAAGCCCCATGACCGGTGATCATGGGGCTTGTAGGTTTCTGACGAGGATCCTTGGCTTACTTGCCGCTTGGCTGCGCAGCCTTCACCGCCTCATTCAGGGCAGTCATGATGTCTTTGAAGGCATCTGCCTCTGCGCCCTTCAAAGTACCGCGCTGCATAAGGACTGCAAGGTTTTGAAGCTGGTCGGCACGCAACTCGACGGTGATGACGTCCTCATCAGTCTTCTTGGCCTTCGTGGCATCTTCAATGGCATCGGTCAGGACCTTCCGCAGGTCCAGATAGGCGTCTACTTCGTTGCCGCGAATCTCAATGCCGCCCATGAAGTTGGCCGCGCCTTTGAGATTTGAAAACTTGAACTTTGGTTTGAGGATGACCGGTGCTTGTGCTGCCGGAGCAAGCGAGCCTTGAGCTGATGAATCAGCACTGCTGAGGACGAAGGCGCCGATGATCGCGATGATTGCGAAGATTTTCATGATTCTCGGTTCGAGTGTGGAAAAAAAACTTGGCGAAAATAAGATTTTAGGAGCATGATTTACAAGGATATGACTGCAATAACACTGGTGGATGTTGCTATGTGGCGGTCATTTCTTGTTTGATGATTGCCACTGTGATGCGGCCGATTTCACGGCGACTTCGATGTCACTGATGATGGTTGAATCGGCACTCTTTGCCTTGACCCTTCCGAGAAGGATCCCCAGGTTCAGTGCTTGTGCTGTCTGCATCTCCACAGTCGTCGTTGCGTCATCGGCACGCCCTGATGCCGAGGCAGTGACGATGGCATCATTGAGAACCTTCTTGACTCCGAGAAAGATGTCGATCTCGGCCAGCCGAATGTCTACGTCCTGTAACATTGCTATGGCACTCTTCAAAGCCCCCACCCTTATTGAGGGTTTGATAACGGCCTCGGATGGCAGAGCCCCGTCTTTGCTCTGTAGCGTGATTCGATCGGTGGATGTCTGGGCAAACGCTGACGTGGAGGCAAGAATTACAGCGGCTGCCAGTGCAGCGATTGGACGAAGGTTCATGATGTACGGTCCGATAAGGGAACAAAGCCGGCCAGGCGCAGCGTCGAAGCCGTATCCGAATGGAATATAGTGTATCAGGTGAAAAGATCAATGAATGGGCCGACTGACTGTGTTTGCAGTATTAGACACAGTTTCGCACGTGCGCAACAAAATTCGGTGGCCCTGACATCTACTTTCTTAGACACGTTACTATGATAATACCAATACGGATAGTCTTGTTTGGTGCACGTAGTTCTATAATGCATCGATAATTACTCATTCATCGCCTAGAAAGTCTATTTATCCCAGACTAAACCGATTATCATGGCGTGAGAAGTAAAAAAAAAAGTATGCTAGTCTATTGCATAGCTAAAGAAGTGACCTATATTTGTTGTGTTGTTTGATCAACGCAGACGGAATTCAGCAGGCATGCAGCATATGTCTTAAACCACCGGTGCTTCGGGGAATTCGCAACAGATGGCACGACGGACGACCACACGGGTAACCAGCAAGGTCCTTGCA
>VERF01000118.1 GCA_018882895.1 Candidatus Kapaibacterium sp. | reverse complement strand
GCTCGGCATTGGCCAGGTGGGCACCGATGGCCGACTCGACAAGACGTCCCCAAAACTCTTTATCGGCCCGTGCCTCAGCAAACGTCAGGTTGCTGGTTGCCGACATAAGCGCAGTGTTGAGCACCTGTAGCTTCGGACTCGATCCGCGTTGCCGAGCAACATCGCCGGCAAACTTCTGGAGTCCACGCACCAGCCCTGCCTTCTCCAACAGGTCCAGATAATGCGCTAAGGTAACGGTATTACCAGCGTCCTGAAGTTGCCCGAGCATCTTGGTGTAGGAGAGCTGCTGACCCGAGTATCGGCAGGCAAGATCGAAGAGACGTCTCAGCAGCGCCGGCTTGTCGATGCGAGATAGCAGCAGTACATCACGCGATACCGATGTCTCCACCAGACTGTCGATGACGTACCTCCGCCACCGATGATGATCGTTTATGAAGGGGGCTGCCCCGGGATATCCGCCGTAAAAAATGTACTCGTCAAGCGTAAAGCCGAACGCCTTGGACATCTCGGCAAACGACCAATGTGGCATTGAGATGGTTTCGAAGCGTCCGGCCAGACTTTCCGAGAGTCCACGCGCAATCAGCAGCGGAGCCGATCCCAGCAGTACCACCTTCAGCGGACGCTTCTTGCGGGTGTCTTCGTCCCACAGCCGTTTGACGGTTTCGGACCAGTTCGGAATCTTCTGCACCTCGTCCAGCACCAGAATGCCACCCTTGCGTGCATCCAGCTCCGATCGTGCCGCCTCCCACTGCTGTGCAATCCACTCCGAACCCCGCAGCGTTGGCTCGTCGGCGCTTTCGCTGCGCACGGGCACCTTCAGGGCCGACACAACCTGCTCCACCATTGTGGACTTACCCACCTGCCTGGGTCCGGCCACCACCTGCATGTACCGCCGCGGCTCCGCCAGCCGCGCACGCAGCACAGCCGCCTGCTTCCGCTCAATGATCGTCGATGGTCGCCGCTTGGCCATGGGTGCTTTACTCAGAGTGTTGAGTTAATTTACTTAATGCATTGAGTAAATGCAACGCCGCAGTGTCTGAAGATCGGCAGCTATAGAGATCGAGCATGCCAAAGATTTCCGAAGGTGGGAGGCGGCCCATTACGTCACCCCGGCGCAGACCGGGGCCCATGCGTCGTCGCCCCGGCGCAGGCCGGGGCCGATGCGCAATGACGAATCATTCCAACCCCGGGCCAAGGCCCGGGGCTAGTAAATCCTTAGCGTGCTAGTGTTGAATGCCTTGCCCGTGTATGGGGTGATGCAGAGCGACATACACCATGCGCGATACGGTTCCATGAACCATCAAAACGCAATGCGATTCCGCGATCACGCGTCCCACGGCTGAAGCCGTGGGCTGAGCTGCAGCACAGCGTGTTAGGCGTTGTGCGAAATCAGCCCTGGGAAAGCGAGGGATGTTTAAAGCCCTGCTGCATAATTGCCCAGGGCTTCAGCCCTGGGAAAGCGGGGGATCCATAAAGCCCTGCTGCATAATTGCCCAGGGCTTCAGCCCTGGGAAAGCGAGGGATGTCATTATCAAGAGGAGAGCTGTTAAGGGGCTTGCCCCCCTTGTTTCCCAGGGCTGAAGCCCTGGGCAATTATGCAGCACAGCGTGCTAGGCGTTGTGCGAAATCATCCCCGCGAAAGCGAGGGGCTCATGAAGCCCTGGGCAATTATGCAGCACAGCGTGTTAGGCGTTGTGCCGCATCCGTCACCTGTAACCCGTCACCTGTAACCCGTCACCTGTAACCCGTCACCCGACTCCAGCGTCATCAGAAACGCAATGATGTCCTTGCGGTCGGGGTCGGCGAGGGGGCCGATGGCGCGGATGCGTGGGTCGGCATGTGGGGCGTGGGCTGAGGGGTTGGCGTAGTGAGCGAGCACGTCGCGCAGACGCTTAAAGCGTCCGTCGTGCATGTAGGGATGGGTGAGCGTGATGTTGCGCAGCGTGGGAACGGCAAAGCGGAAGAGGTCGGCTGTGTTGTGGGTGACCTCGTACCGACCGCTATCTGGCGTGATGGTGCCGGGCGCTAGACCGTTGCTGGCAAAGTCGCCGTTTGTAAACAATGGTTCTGTGTGGCACGATGCACAATGCCGTCGGAAGAGTGCCAAGCCCCTTTGCTCATTGTCGGCCAGCGTGTCCGTGCCAGCCATGAACCGGTCATATCGCGAGTCGGCTGAAACAAGTCCTGCAACGAACCTGCCAAGCGCACGTAGGATGCGCGGGATGCTCACGGAGTCGGTGCCGTAGGCAGAGCGCATCATTGCGATGTATGTGGGATTCGATCCAACGCGCGATATGATGGTATCGAGATTGTTGCTCATTTCTTCGTGACCCGTCAGGGGGCTGAGCGACTGCATGTCGAGGTTGGTGATAGCCCCGTCCCACATGAAGGACTTCTTCCATGCCAGGTTCTGCAAGGATG
>VERF01000117.1 GCA_018882895.1 Candidatus Kapaibacterium sp. | reverse complement strand
CTTCGCCCCCTTGTAATGTTCGGCAAACAGCTTGGCTGCAGCGTCAGCTGTAAAGCCCTCCGGCTTCGACAAAGGCCCGCGTCACAGGCTGTCCGAGCATTCCGGTTGCTCCGATGATGGCGATGGAGTTCATACAGGTTTTGGGTTTTGGTTACTCCGGGCAGCGTCTGCTCAACAGGTGTCCCGCGAAGCTCTACAACGTCCAACGAAACGTTGGGACAACGAAGAAACCTTGCTGGAACTCCGTAGCGATCGTATTGGTGCGGGGGTTGTAGCGTTGAAGAAAGACGTTCTGGTTATCGGTGACGTTCTGGATGTCGAAGGTGAATTCCATGGTCGACGAGCCGAGTTCCCAGCGGTAGCCCAGGCGCAGGTCCAGCCGGAAGTATGGATCTTGCCGTTGAGAGAAGGCCCGGTCGTCAGAGAACACGGCTTGACCGGCAGCGGCTGATGCCTGCTGGTTAAGGGGCGTCAGATATCGTCCACCAAGGAAGCTTGCACGGATGCTGGTGATGAGTGTGAAAGTCTGCGACAGTGCCCATTCCTTGCCGAACAGAATGTTCGCAGCATACCCTGTATTGAAGGCCGTGTTTCGCTCAACTCCGTCACTTCCCTTGTACTTGGAGTCGAAGATCGAGACTGTCGTCAGCGCATACCAGCCATCGGAGAAGAACCGTTCGCCGGTGAACTCCAGACCGTAGTTGCGACCCGTACCTTGGTTTACGAGGCTGTCTACGTTATCGGGGATGAAGTCGCTGCCACCATTCAGTCCACTGTACGAAGATGGCGTCCGCGTGACGGGTGCATTGGAGATCCTTTGGTCATAAGCTTCAAGTTTGAAACGCACCGTCGAGGTCGGGATCCAGTCAAATCCCGCTACAAGATGACGTGCGCCCGTGAATCCGAGATCAGCATTCGTTGCAGTGGCAACGCCGTCCTGCACTGTCAGCAGGGAGTATGTCGTCACAGGCTGAGCTTGTGCATGCAGGCCATAGCCGGCAGTGATCGAGAGCTCATCGGTCAGACCATATTGCAGCCCGAGACGAGGACCAACGGCAAACGCGTCTCCAAACGTAAAGTGCTGCGCATGCACACCGGCGGTGGCCATGAGCCGATCCGTGAAGCGATGTCGAAGTGACATGTAGGCCTGCGAAAGCACAGCTGTGGTGTCGAGCCGACGTCGATCTGCCTCCAGAGACGTACCGATCTTATCGCGGACAGCAATATCGAAGTTCCTGACATCAACGAGATATCCAGTGATAAGTGTTGTAGCGCTGGAGAACTTGTGCCGGATCTGCCCGACGGAAGAGTAGGTGATGTTCTCACTCTTCACGGTTGTGTTTCGCGAGGCCGCGCGTGTGACCCAGTCGAGCGTGTCGATTTCCGCGGCATCCGTGAAGCCGCTCACGCCGATCGTTATCGATGCTGCCGTTGACTCGCCAAGTACTTGATCGTAGCGAAGTCCACTCCAGAACGTACCATACTTCACGCGCAGGTCTTGATTCGGGTCACCATAGAAGTTCTGCTTGGTCGTATCGACATCGAGTGCCAAGAAGTCGATGTTACTGCGACCACCGGTGGCGAACCATGTAAGCGTTGCCGCGGAGCTGAGCGGTACGACCATTCGGGCATTGATGTCCTCATACTTCGGCACAGCGCCGCCCGTGCCGGCGTCAACGCCGATCAAGCTGAACAACGCAAGTGTCGAGTAGCGGTAGTTGACAAGGAATGAGCCCCCTCCACCAAGTGGGCCCTCAATCCCGGCCTCGATTCCGTTGAACCCCATCATCGCCGTGTACTCCATCTTCTCATTGTTGCCATCTCGCATACGAAGATCGAAGACGCCGGAGGTCGCATTACCGTAGTTGGAGGGGAAGGCACTGGTGAAGAAGTCGCTCTTGGCCAGCAGGTTGTTGTTGAGCATGCTCACCGGGCCCCCTTGCGTGCCGGTACTACCGAAGTGATTGGGGTTGGGGATGTTCATACCCTCCATCTGCCAGAGCATTCCTGACGGTGAGTTACCTCGCACGATGATGTCGTTGCGCGAGTCATTGGCACCGACGACGCCGGCGAAGTTGGCCGCCATGCGGGACGGGTCACCGAGTGCACCGGCATAACGCTTGGTGTCTTCAACATTGAAGGCGCGAGCCGAGACGGTGGCCATTTCGGAGTTGGTGATCATCACGTCTTCGTTGCGACTTGCCGTAACGGTCACTTCATCGGATGACACAAAGGTCTCGTTCATCGTCAGCGTCAGCACCACCTCTTTGCCTGAGGTGACCAGGACGTTGTCGATGCGCACTGGCTCGCGGCCGACGCCGCCTGCGCTGACGACGTAGCGGCCCACGGGCAGGCGCTGCACGCGAAAGCGTCCACGTGTGTCCGAGTATGCTCCGCGCACCGCCGAATCGGGTCCGACCATTCTAATTGTGATACCCGGCAAGGGGGCTGA
>VERF01000067.1 GCA_018882895.1 Candidatus Kapaibacterium sp. | reverse complement strand
CCTACATCCTGCGTCAGCCCGAAACACTCGCCATTCCTTCGCCCCGCATCGGCGGAGCGAAGGAGCAATACGTGGGCTGGCTCGTTGGCAATGGGCTGCGTTTGTCGGCCGGACTCGAGCTCGGACTTTAGGCGTCCGCGTTCACATCAGATCGACAGGTGCGAGCCAACCTCGAGCGTCTGCTTGACGGGTATGCCGAAGTAGCGTGCCGGTGTGCGCGAGTTGCGATGGAGGAACACGAAGATCTCTTTACGCCAGCGCGCCATTCCCTCGCCGTCCTGCACTGTTAGTGTCTCATGGCCCAGCACGAAGATCACATCCGTGAAGTCAACCAGGATGTCCTTCTCGGGAAAGGATCTGATATCGTCCTGCAGCGTCAGCTGATCCATGAAGCCATAGTGCAGTATCACCTGCCACACATTTGAACGGATCAGTTTGGCCTCGATGCGCGTCGTCGGATCGAAGCGTGCCACTTTCTGAACGTCGACAGTTAGCAGGATCACGTTCTCGTGATGCACGCGGTTGTACTTCAGGTTGCTCATCATGGCCGGTGGTGCAACGCCCCCTGTCCCGGTCATGTAGATCGCCGTTCCCGGCACGATCGTGTATCGGTCAATATCCTCGGCGATCACGTCGGCAAGGGGCTTGCTGCGCTGCCTGATGCGCTCTTGAAGGATCTGACGTCCACGATGCCATGTGACCATCATGACAAACGTCAGTACGGCCATTGTGAACGGCACATATCCGCCATCAAAGAACTTCAGCCAGTTGGCATAGGCAAAGGCAAGGTCCATGATCAGGAACACGGCCGTGACAGATGAGGCCACGATTGCGTTCCAACCAAGAACGCTGCGCATGGCAACCCATCCGAGGATCGTTGTGGTGACCATCGTAGAGACCACGGCAATGCCGTAGGCCGAGGCCAGAGCTCCGGATGTCTTGAAAGACAGCACGAGCATCACGCAGCTGATGAACAGAACCCAGTTGACGGTGGGCATGTAGATCTGACCGCGCTCCTCGTGCGAGGTGTGTGTGACCTTCAGGCGCGGAAGGTATCCCAGCTGAAGGGCCTGCCATGTGAGCGAGTAGGCGCCCGAGATGACGGCCTGAGAAGCGATGATCGCGGCGAAGGTCGACAAGATCACCAGCGGAATGACGCCCCATGATGGCACCATGTGGAAGAAGGGGCTATCCACGGTCGACCTGATATGTCCCTCGCGAAGCAGCAGCGCCCCCTGACCGAAGTACTGCAGAACAAGCGCGGGGTAGGCCACCCAGAACCATCCGCGCATGATGGGCTTGCGTCCAAAGTGTCCCATGTCGGTGTACAGGGACTCGCCCCCGGTAACCACCAGAAAGACGCTACCGAGAACCACCAGGGCCGCGGTTCCGTGCGCACGGAAGAACTCAACGGCATGCATGGGGTTGATTGCGTTGAAAACATCCGGCGTCTGAAATGCATTCGTAAGACCGACGCCGCCGAGAACGACGAACCACAGAAGCATGAACGGCCCGAAGATTCGGCCGACACCGCCCGTGCCGTATTTCTGAATGCTGAAGATGCCGAGCAGAATCACCAGCGTAAGCGGAAGCACAAACCGGTCGAGTCCGGGTGCGGCCACACGCAAACCCTCCACAGCCGATAAGACCGAGATCGCCGGCGTAATGATACCGTCTCCGTAGAGCATCGCAGCCCCGAAAAGTCCGAGCGCAACCAGTAGCCCAACGCGGGCCTGTGCCCCTACCTTATTCAGAACCAATTGCATAAGGGCCATTACGCCCCCTTCACCTTCGTTGTCGAAGCGCAGGATCACCGTCAGATACTTGCCGCAGATGATCAGCGTCAGCGCCCAGAAGATCAGCGAGAGTATGCCAAGGACCTCCGTTCGACCCGGTGTGAGACCGTAGTGCGGTGAGAAGCATTCCTTGAGTGCGTACAGGGGGCTTGTGCCGATGTCGCCATACACCACGCCGATAGCAGCAATGGTCAGAGCGAGCGCCTTACTCCCGGTCGGGGCGGCGTGCCCGCTCTTGCTTGTGTTGTCCATGGTGGACACTTCCAATTTGGAACAAGTTGGCCCGCGCTCGGCGGGCCAGCGCAAAACTACGGCGGAACCCAGCGCAGCCCCACGCTGTTTTGAAGCCGTGCCGTACTTTTGCCACGCATTTTGTCATTCCCGCGAAGGCTTCGTCATTCCCGCGAAGGCGGGAATCCAGACTTCCGACGGATGGATCCCGGCCTTCGCCGGGATGACGGACTTACCCAAAACCCAAAACCCAAAACCCAAAACCCAAAACCTGAAACCTGAAAATGTTCCAACACCCCGACTACTACAACATCGACGATCTCCTGACCGAAGAGGAGAAGCTTGTACGCCAGACCGTACGCGACTTCGTCGACAACGAGGTTCTGCCCATCATTGAGCACAGTGCTCGCGAGGGGGTTTTCCCGCAGCACCTTGTTAAGAAGATGGCCGAGATCGGCCTGTTCGGCATCACGTTGCCGCAGGAGTATGGCTGTGCCGGACTCAACAGCACCTGCTATGGCCTTGCCATGCAGGAGCTTGAGCGGGGCGATTCGGGCATTCGCTCGTTTGCCTCGGTGCAGAGCTCGCTGGTGATGTATCCCATCTACACCTACGGCTCCGAGGAGCAGCGTCGCAAGTGGCTCCCGAAGCTGGCGGCCGGCGATGCCATTGGCTGTTTTGGTCTTACAGAGCCCGATGCCGGATCGAACCCTGCCTCCATGACCACCAACGCCAAGAAGGTGGAAGGGGGCTTCATCCTGAACGGCGCCAAGATGTGGATCACCAACGGAACATTGGCCGACGTGGCAGTTGTGTGGGCCAAGCTGGACGGGGTTGTCCGTGGCTTCCTGGTCGAAAAGGGTATGGCTGGTTTCACTGCCCCGGAAATGAAGGGCAAGCACTCGCTTCGTGCCTCGGTCACCTCTGAGCTGGTGTTCCAGGACGTCTTCCTGCCAGAGGAGAACATTCTGCCGGGTGTTGAGGGTCTCAAGGGCCCCCTCTCATGCCTCACCCAGGCCCGATATGGCATTTCCTGGGGCGTTGTCGGTGCGGCCATGGCCTGTTACGACTCCTCGCTCAACTACGCGAAAACACGTATTGCCTTCGGCAAGCCGATTGCCGGCTTCCAGTTGATTCAGGAAAAGCTTGTTCTGATGCTCAATGAGATCACCAAGGCCCAGCTCCTGTGCTGGAGGCTTGGACGGATCAAGGATGCCGGACAGCTTCGTCCGCAGCAGGTGTCGCTGGCAAAGCGCAACAACTGCGAAATGGCCCTCACCATCGCTCGGATGAGCCGCGAGATTCATGGTGCCAATGGCATCCTGGACGAGTACCCCGTTATGCGCCATGCGGCCAACCTCGAATCGGTCAAGACCTACGAGGGAACCCATGAAATGCATACCCTTATCCTGGGTCAGGACATCACCGGACAGAACGCCTTTGCGTAGGTAGGTGGGGAAAAGTTCCCTATATTTGTAGCCGATTTCGAAGGGTGGGCGATGTCGCCCACTTTTCGTTTGTGCTACAGTGTTCGTGAACAAGTCGTGGAGAGGTATGAAGGAGATCCTTCCGGATTCCGTCCGGATGGCCATCACCGAGTCCTGCGACGAGGCCGGGGTCACACTCATCGATGTTGTGATCCGCGGTCAAGCGCGTCAGCTCATTCTCGACATCGTCATTGACGTTGTTGATGGGGTGACGCACGACCACTGTCGGTCCGTTAGCCGCGGCATTGATGAGCGGTTGGAGGGCAACGATTTTGCCGGCCGTCTTCGGACGGTTGAGGTTTCTTCGCCGGGTGCCGAAACACCCGTCAAGTATCTCTGGCAGCTTCGCAAGCACATCGGACGTTCGGTTCGGGTCAAGCGCACCGATGCGACTACCATTGAGGGGGTATTGCAGAGGGTGGACGAAACGGGGCTGGACGTTCAGCCAAAACAAACGAAGAAGGAGCCGAAGCCCCTTATCAGCATTCCAGCTGAAGAGGTTGCAGAGGCAATGGTAATGATCATGTTTTAAGCGGCAGGCATTGTCTGCCCGACATGGAGTCAACACACATGGCACGTCGAAAAGTCAAACAACAGGTCGACAACAAGAAGCTCATCATTGAGGCCTTCAACGAGATGGCCCGTGAGAAGAGCATTGATCGCGACCTTCTGCAGGGGATCGTCGAAGAAACTCTCTCGGCGATGGTGCGTAAGAAGTATGGCTTGGAGTCAAACTTTGACATCATCGTGAACATGGAGAAGGGTGACATCGAGATCTACCTCATGCGGGAGATCGTCGAAGAGGTTGAGAACCCCGAAACGCAGATCTCTGCCGAAGAAGTCCGCGAGGCAACCGGGAACGAACCGGAGGTCGGCGACGAGCACATCGAAGAGATCACGCTGGACAACATTGCCGATTCATTCGGACGCCGACTCATCGCCCAAGCTATTCAGAATCTGAATCAGCGCATTCGCGACGTTGAGAAGGACAACATCTACGAAGAATATTCCAAGCGTGTTGGTGAAGTGATCATCGGCGAGATCTACCAGGTCCGTCCGAACAACATTCTTGTGATGCACAACAAGGTGGAGATGCGTCTTCCGCGCGAGGAGCAGATCCCAACCGAGCGTCTGAAGAAGAATCAGCAGGTGAAGGCCATCCTGAAGGAAGTCCGTCGTTCGGGCGGCGCCACGGGATTGCCGGACCTTATCCTGTCGCGTGCCGATGATACGTTCATGGCCCTGCTGTTTGAGCAGGAGATCCCTGAGATCTTCGACGGAATCATCAAGATTCGAGCCATCGCCCGCGAGCCCGGCGAGCGAGCCAAGGTTGCCGTTACGTCATTCGACGAGCGAGTTGATCCGGTTGGCGCATGCGTGGGCATGAAGGGCATTCGCATCCACTCGATCGTGCGTGAGCTTGGAAATGAGAACATCGACATCATCGAGTTCCATGATGATCCGCGCCTGTTCATCGCACGTGCATTGTCGCCGGCCAAGGTCCGGGACGTGCGCATCAGCGATGACGGACGCACCGCCACGGTGATCGTGCCGGACGATCAGGTGTCGCTGGCCATCGGCAAGCAGGGACAGAACGTCCGTCTGGCATCGAAGCTGACGGGATATTCGCTGTCACTTGTCAAGGAAGGGGCTGAGGACATCGAACTCATCGAGTTCCGTGATGAGCTTGGCCGTGAGCTGTTCGACCGACTGATCCGTGCCGGCATCGATACGGCTCGAGAGTTCCTCGAAGCCGAGCCGCTGACGGTGCTGGGTCTGATGGACAAGGACAAGGTTGTGCGTGTTCGTCGCATCATTCTCGAGGAGTTCGAGGAGCGCGAAGACCAGCACTATTTGATCGCACTTGAAGATGCTGCGCTTGCAGCAGCAGCGCCGCAGACGTCCGATGTTGATTCGGACATTGCTGAATCGTACGCCGAGGACACACCCGAAGTGTATGAGATGGAAGTCGAGGAGTCGACCGAGGCTGAAGAGGCATCGGAAGAGTCCACCGAAAATGAAGCAGAGTAATTGAAGGATGTATGGCAGGTTCTACCGGAAATAAACTGTTCAAGGTCGCGAGCCAGATAAACATCGGGCGCGATGCGATCGTCGAATACCTTGCATCAAAGGGCCACAAGCTCGAGAACAAGGCCACGACGGGGCTGACCGATGAGCAGCTGGATCTCGTGATCGAAAAGTTCGCCAAGGAGCTGAAGACCGCGCAAAAGCAGCGCGAGAAAGTTCAGCGCCAGCAGGCCGTTCGCAAGAGCCACCTTGAGCAGGGAAGCACGGTATCGATCGACACCTTGGCCGAGGCCGAGGAGCGCGAACGCGTGATCGAAGAGCGCCTTGAGCGTCCGGAGGAGGTCACTGCAAAGGCCGCACCTGCCACTCCGGTAGCCGCACCGGTAGCTCCTGCGGAGCCGGTCGCTGCGCCGGAACCGGTTGCACCGCCGCCACCGCAGGCCGAAGTTGTCGAAGCACCACCCGCAGCTCCCGTTGTGGAGGCCGCTCCCGTTGTGGAAGCTCCGTCGGAGCCGGCCGCACCGGCAGGCCCTGCCGTTGGTGCGGTGATCGACCTTTCGGATGCGAAGAAGAAAGAACAGGCCGACAAGGTCGCCAAGGCCGGACTTGACAAAGCGGGTCGGAACTACGAACCGTCCGCTCCTGCCAAGCCTGCCCCGCCCGCACCTGCAGAACCTGCACCGGTAGCGGCTGCAGCAGAAGGCGCCCCTGCAAGCGCCGAAGGCGTTCCAGCTGGTGCCGAAGGCGCCCCTGCAACTGCCGAAGGCGGTGAAGATGTAGACGAAAAGAAGGGCAAGCGCCGCCGTAAGGGCGTGATCGAGGTCCAGTACAACCCGAGCGGTGCGCCTAAACTGCGCGGACTCACGGTTGTTGGCAAGATTGATCTTACGCCAAAGCCACCGCCACGTCCGAAGCGCGACGAGCGCCGTCCGGGCGATGGACGCGACCCACGTCGGGGAGCGATCGGTGACGCGCTGGTGGCACGTGGACGCGGTCCGGCCGGAGCCGGTACGGGCACGTCGACGTCGTCGGACGCCACACGTCGTCGCGAGTTCGGACCGCCAGCCCCTTCGGCAGCGGCAAAGAAGATCGACGACAAGAAGAAAAAGAAAACAGGAGCAAAGAGCCTCCGCACGCAAGTGTCGGATGCCGACGTCGAACGCGCGATTCGTCAGACGCTCTCGGGTATGGAGCTGGCCCCGTCCGGTGGACGTGCCAAGCTTCGCATGCGCAAGCGTCTTGAGCGCGAAGAGAAGGAAGCGATCCGTCAGGAAGAATTGGCGCGCGAAAGCTCAACGCTGCGTCTTTCGGAGTTCGTTACCACGGCCGACCTTGCCAACATGATGCGTGTGACCGCTTCGGACATCATCATGAAGTGTATGGGGCTGGGTCTGATGGTGTCGATCAACCAGCGACTCGACAAAGACACCATCACGCTGATCGCGTCAGACTATGGATTTGAGGTCTCGTTCCTTGATGAACAGGCTGAGCAGGACGAGGTTGAGATCGAGGACGCACCGGAAACGCTCAAGCCGCGTCCTCCGATCGTGACCATCATGGGTCACGTCGACCACGGTAAGACGTCGCTCCTTGACTACATCCGCAACGCCAATGTGGTTGCCGGCGAGGCCGGCGGTATCACGCAGCACATCGGTGCATACAGCGTGGAACTGCCGAACGGCCGAACGATCTCCTTCCTCGATACACCGGGTCACGAAGCCTTCACGGCCATGCGTGCACGCGGCGCCCAAGTCACGGACATCGTGATCCTTGTGGTTGCTGCCGATGACAGCGTGATGCCTCAGACCATCGAGGCCATTTCGCACTCTCAGGCCGCAGGCGTGCCGATCGTGGTGGCCATCAACAAGGTGGACCGTGCGGAGGCAAATCCCGACAGGATCCGCCAGCAGCTTGCCGATCACGGCGTGCTGGTAGAGGACTGGGGCGGCAAGTTCCAGTGCGTTGAGATCTCGGCAAAGTCTGGTCTGAACATCCCGACGCTTCTGGAGAAGATCCTTCTCGAAGCTGATATCCTCGAGCTGAAGGCCAACCCGGATCGTAATGCTCGCGCAACGGTCATTGAAGCGCACATCGACAAGGGTCGCGGAAACGTCGTCACGGTCATCGTCCAAAAGGGTACACTCAACGTGGGCGACATCTTCGTCTGCGGTCAGTTTGCCGGACGTGTACGCGCCATGTTCGATGAGCGCGGACATCGTCTGGATTCCGCCGGACCGTCGATGCCGGCCCAGGTGACGGGCTTTGATGGACTTCCGAATGCCGGTGACGTGCTGCTGGAAATGGAAACGGATGCCGAAGCGCGCGACGTAGCAACGCGACGTCAGCAGCTTCGCCGCGAGCAGCAGTTCCGTGGAATGCGCCATCTTACGCTCGACGATATCTCGGCTCAGATTCAGCAAGGGGGCGTCAAGGAACTTCGTCTCATCGTCCGTGCCGACGTGTCCGGATCGGTGGAAGCTCTCTCAGACTCACTCCAAAAACTGTCGACCTCCGAGGTCAAGGTCCGCATCCTCTACTCGGGTGTGGGCGCCATCAGCGAAAGCGACATCATGCTGGCCTCGGCATCCGATGCCATCATCGTCGGCTTCCAGGTCACCGTGCCAACAGCCACGCGCAAGCTGGCCGAAAGCGAAAGCGTCGAGATCCGCCTGTACTCGATCATCTACGACTGTATCAACGAAGTGCAGCTGGCCCTCGAGGGTATGCTCACGCCGGATATCAAGGAAGAGATCACCTCGACCGTTGAGATTCGCGCGATCTTCAAGATCAGCCGTCTCGGCACGATCGCCGGCTGCTACGTGCAGAACGGTAAGATCACCCGAAATGATCGGGTGCGTGTGATGCGCGACGGATTCGAGATCTACAAGGGAACGCTTGCATCGCTCAAGCGCGTCAAGGACGACGTCCGCGAAGTCGACACCGGCTACGAGTGCGGTATCGGCGTGCAAGGCTTCAATGATCTCGAAATGGGCGACATCATCGAGAGCTACAAGACCATTGAAGTGAAACGAAAGTTGTCGTAAGCAGTGTCGATCCGTACCGAACGCGTGGCCGGCGAAATCCAAAAGGCCCTGGCAAGCCCCCTGAGGTCGGTCGCAGAAGAACTCTCGGCAGGCTTCATCTCGGTCACCGAGGTGCGCCTGTCAGCCGATCTGCAGATCGCCCGGGTGTACCTGAGCGTGTTCGGTGGCAAGGGTATCACTCCGGCAGAGGTGTTGGAGCAGATCGACAAGCATTACATGGGACGTGTACGGCACCATCTGGCCACGTCGCTGAGACTTCGGTATACACCGCAATTGCAGTTCTTCATCGACGATTCGCTTGACCGCGCACAGCGCATCGAGGCGATCCTCGATAGGGTCCGACCCGTTGATGAGGCACCTAACGATGACACAAACGAGAATGACTGAACGGATGACGCTTGGTCGCTCGTATGATGAGGCGATCGAGCACTGGTTGGAAGCAGCACGGACGGATGGTGCGATCGCGCTCATTGACAAGCAAGAAAACTGGACGTCGTTTGACTGCGTAGCGAAGGTTCGCAACCTTACGCGCATCAAACGCGTCGGCCATGCCGGCACGCTGGACCCTCTTGCAACGGGGCTTCTGGTTCTGTGCTTTGGCAAGGCAACAAAAGATATCGAGTCGCTCCAGGAAGGTCTGAAGACCTACGAAGTGGAGATCCGCCTTGCCGCCGAATCCACCACGGATGACCGCGGCGGGTCGATCACGGAACATTCCTGCGAGCCGATCGACAACGCGTCGATCACAGAGGCTCTTATGTCGTTCCGGGGAGAGATCCAACAGACGCCCCCTGACTTCAGTGCGGTGCGCCATCAGGGAAGACGTCAGTACGACCTTGCCCGCGAGGGGAAGGACTTCACTCCCAAGGTGCGCACGGTAACGATCCACGACATCACAGATGTGAGCATTAGCTGGCCTGTGGTGCGATGCACGATCACCTGTTCGCGCGGAACGTATATCCGTAGCATTGCCCGCGACCTGGGTCGACTGCTCGGATGCGGCGGCTACGTGTGGTCCCTGCGCCGAACAGCCAGCGGACATCACACCGTGAGCGATGCGCTGACGATTGATGACGTGCGGCTGCTGCTGACTCCGAAGGAGGACGCATGATAACGGTCCGCTACGGCGTCGACGCGATCCCGTTTCAGAAGGCCACGGCCATTACCGTGGGCACGTTCGACGGAGTGCACGTTGGCCATGCCGGCGTTCTGCAACTGATGCGTGACGCTGCCGAGAGCAAGGGCGAGCGTATCGTGGTGGTGACATTCGATCCGCACCCGCAGATCGTGCTGGCACGGGCCGGACGTGAGCCACTGCAGCTGCTGACGGATATCGACGAGCGCTGTCGGCTTTTGGCAAACCAAGGGGTCGACATGACAGTGGTGATCCCGTTCACACGGGAATTCGCCTCCACCGAAGCATCGGACTTCGTGCGGTCGGTCATCGTTCGGGACATTGGCGTACAACACTTCTTCATTGGCCATGATCACGTCTTCGGTAAAGATCGTGGCGGCAATGAAGAGCTGTTGCAGCGCCTGGCTCCCGAGCTCGACTTCGCCGTTGAGCGCATCCCACCGCTGTCGTTCGACGGACTGGTGGTAAGCAGCACCAAGATCCGCACGGCCCTAAAGAGCGGCGACCTGGAAAGTGCCAACACCATGCTTGGCCGTCCCTACATGGTGCGCGGTACGGTGGTGAAGGGCGACGGACGCGGACGCCAACTGGGCATTCCGACGGCGAACATCACGCCCGTCGAATCCCATAAGCTGATGCCGGCAAACGGTGTGTACGTCGTGATGAGCATCATCGATGGTGAACCCCGAATCGGTATGGCGAACATCGGCGTGAGGCCGACGTTCACTGCCGACACCATGCCGACCCTCGAAGTTCACTTTCTCGACGTCGACATCGATCTCTATGAACGAACTCTAGATGTGGCATTCATCGCTAAGATTCGCGATGAGCGCCGCTTCGAATCGCGCGAGGCTTTCCTCGAGCAACTGCAAATGGACAGAAATCAAACAACTACCTATCAACATCTCATCAAGGAATGGAGGACACAATGATCTCCAAAGCACGTAAGGCCGAGGTTGTCGCCCAATTCGGCGGTTCGGCTGCGAACACCGGAAAGCCGGAAGTGCAGATCGCACTTCTGACCGAACACATCAAGGCCCTGTCGGCTCACTGCGAGCAGCACCGTAAGGATCACCACTCACGTCGTGGTCTGATCATGCTCGTTGCAAAGCGCAAGAACCTCTTGGGCTATCTGCAGAAGAACAACATTCTTCGCTATCGCGAAGTGTTGGCTCAGCTCGGTCTGCGCAAGTAACAATCGCTATCAATCGTGGCGGCGATCATCGTTGTGATGTTCGCCGCCCATCCTGAATCTCTCCCCACATGGCATCGTGGCACTCTTTGTCAGGGGGCTTTCCTGGTAAGCCCCTTGACAAGGAGTGATGATAGACCGCGGTGCCGTGACAACCCACGTAATGGGTTGGCATCATATCACTTTCGGAGTGCATCATGCACACAGTAAAGAAAATTATCAATGGCAAGGAACTGTCCATCGAGACAGGCCGCTTTGCCAA
>VERF01000016.1 GCA_018882895.1 Candidatus Kapaibacterium sp. | reverse complement strand
CGGTAGCTGGTTGTCGTTGTCAATCCTGCCGGTGGCGTGTAGGTGGCAGAGGTTGCACCACCAATTGCTGCTTCGTAGTTGTCGGCAGACGAGCGCCATGAGTAGGTGATCGTGCCATCGCCACCGCTGGATGCCGTCTGACTTCCGATTTCCGAAGCTGTACCGGCATAGCAGATCGTTTGACCTGTTGTTGCGATTGCACCCGCCGTGAACTGTGGGCGTACCGTGACAATCACTGAAGCCGTCGGGACGGATTCGCAGGCAACACTGTTTTGCGTGCTGATCGTTGTGCGACGATAGTGTGTTGTGGTCAACAGACCTGCCGGCACATCATATGTCGATGCCGTTTGGCTGGCGATTGGCGTCCAATCGGTTCCGTTGGTCGAAGATTCCCAGCGGTACGTGATCGTTCCCGATCCCGCACCATCGGTTGTGCTGGTGAAGGCTGCAGGGTCGCCGCCGTTACAGATCGTCTGGGCTGCGGCAATCACGCCGGCCGTTGGGACGCTCTGTACTGTGACTGTGATGGAAGCCGTCGGGACGGATTCGCAGGCAACACTGTTGAGCGTGCTGATCGTCACACGACGATACTGTGTCGTGGTCGTCAATCCTGATGAGACATCGTACGTTGCACTCGTGGCACCGCCGATCGTACTCCAGGTTGTTCCGTTCGTTGAAGACTCCCAGCGATACGTGATGTCTCCGTCACCCGTTCCAGCAGTTGTGCTGGTGAATGCGGCCGGATCACCACCGTTACAGATCGTCTGGGCTGCGGCGATGACGCCGGCCGTTGGGACGCTCTGAACTGTGACTGTGATGGAAGCCGTCGGGACGGATTCGCAGGCAACACTGTTTTGCGTGCTGATCGTTGTACGACGATAGTGTGTTGTGGTCGTCAGACCTTCAGGCACGTCATACGTTGATGCCGACTCGCCGCTGATCGGCGTCCAAGTTGTGCCGTTGATTGAAGATTCCCAGCGGTACGTGATCGTTCCCGATCCCGTGCCGTCGGTCGTGCTCGAAAATGCTGCAGGATTGCCGCCGTTACAGATCGTCTGTGCTCCGGCAATAGCGCCGGCCGTTGGAACGCTCTGAACTGTGACTGTGATGGAAGCTGTAGGGACGGATTCGCAAGCAACACCGTTTTGCGTGCTGATTGTCGTACGACGATAGTGCGTGGTGGTTGTTAAACCCGAAGGGGCGTCATAGGTCGCACCTGTCGCACCGCTGATCGCAGCCCAATTTGTTCCGTCCGTTGATGACTCCCAGCGATAGGCGATCGTCGTTCCCGATCCCGTGCCGTCGGTTGTGCTTGTGAAGGCTGCAGGGTTGCCACCGTTACAGATCGTCTGCGCTCCGGCGATCACGCCTGCCGTTGGAACGCTCTGAACCGTGACTGTGATGGAAGCTGTTGGGACGGATTCGCAGGCAACGCTGTTGAGTGTGCTGATCGTCGTGCGACGATAGTGTGTTGTGGTCGTCAGATCTGCAGGCACGTCATACGTCGATGCCGATTCGCCACTGATCGCAGCCCAATTTGTTCCGTCCGTCGAAGACTCCCAGCGATACGTGATCGTTCCCGATCCGGTGCCGTCGGTTGTGCTTGTGAAGGCTGCAGGATTGCCACCGTTACAGATCGTCTGCGCTGCGGCAATCACGCCGGCCGTTGGGACGCTCTGTACTGTGACTGTGATGGAAGCCGTCGGCACCGACTCACAGGCAACACTGTTGAGTGTGCTGATCGTCGTACGACGATACTGCGTCGTGGTCGTCAGACCTGCCGGCACGTCATACGTCGATGCCGATTCGCCGCTAATCGACGTCCAAGTTGTGCCGTTGGTCGAAGATTCCCAGCGATACGTGATCGTTCCCGAGCCATCGCCGTTGGTTGTGCTAGTGAACGCGGCTGGATTGCCACCGTTACAGATCGTCTGCGCTCCGGCGATCACGCCTGCCGTTGGGACGCTCTGAACCGTAATCCTGATTGGATCAGTGTACTTCGTGCATGGCACACCGCTGAGCGTACTTGTAGCCCCGCGTCTGAAATACATGGATGCATACATTGCAGCCGGTGAATATGTCGCGGCAGATTCGTTTAAAACATTAGCCCAGTCATGATCCATTGCGCTTGGGCTATACTGCCACCTGAACGTGATCGTACCATCGCCCGTTGCAGAAGTCCCATTGCCGATTGTAGCCGGTGTTGCACCGTTACAAATGGTCTGTTCTCCGGTGATGCTGCCAGCATTCAGGTTGTTAACCGTAACGGTCAGTGTATTTGAAACCGCACTACAAGCAAGGGAATTGAGTGTGCTCGTTGCAATGCGTCGGTATTGGGCATCAGCCGTCAAAGTGCCAGCATCGTACGTTGCCAGCGTTGCACCATCGATGTTACCCCAGCTAGGGGTGCCAATGTTCGTGTTAAGCTGCCACTGATACGTAATCGGGCCGTCACCCGAAGCAGCTGTTGTGGACGTAAACGCCACCGGATCAGCCTGTTCACAGATCGTCTGGTTACCGGAGATTGCACCTTCGGAAAGGTTGTTTACCGTTACTGTGAGCACGTTCGACGCTACCGAACAGGAAACGCTGTTAAGGGCACTCGTGGCCACACGACGATACTGCGCATCATCCGTAAGTACAGGTGCATCATACGTCAGACCCGTTGCTGCGTTGATGTTACTCCAACTTGGAGAACCGATGTTGGTGTTCAACTGCCATTGATACGTAATGTCGCCATCTCCGACTGCACCGCCTGTGGATGTGAATGCAACCGGATCACTACCAGAGCAGATCGTCTGGCTTCCCTCGATCGCCAGAGCGTGGATACCGGGTTCCACATTATTCACCGTCACCGTTACCACGTTCGAGACGGCCGAGCATTGAACACTATTGAGCGAGCTCGTAACGATACGGCGATACTGGACATCGTTTGAGAGTGTGCCCTCATCGTAGGTGGCCGACGTTGCTCCGCTGACATTCGTCCAGTTTGCCGTGGTGAGATCGGTATTCGTCTGCCATTGATACGACAGAATGCCGGTGCCTGATGCCACCGTCGGCTCGGTAAAGGCTGCTGCGTTATCGCCGGCGCAGATCGTCTGCGATCCTGCGATCACGCCTGCTGAAACCATGTTGATCGTTACAGTCGCACTGCCCGTACGGTCCGCTTCCAGCGCAGAACAGCCGTTGGCGTCCGTTACCGAAGTAACCGTGTAAGTGGTCGTAGCACCTGGCGTAACTGTAACAGTATGTGGGCTGGAGGGGGCATTTTGAGAAGCCCCATCATTGATCTTGAATGTGTATGGCGCAACGCCATTGAAGGAAATTGACAGATTGGTCGAACCCGCCGTGCAGATCGTTGCCGTTCCGGTGATATTCGACGTAACGGCCGCCGGACGTGTGACCTCGTACGTTGTGCCGATCTTCGTTTCGCAAGCAGGGTTGACAGACGTTCCGTTTGTCGTCGCAAGTGCTGTAACGAACACCTCATACACGCCAACGTCCAACCCGGTAAATGCACTCGTTGATGACGGCGCACGAACGACAGTGCCTGTTCCCGACTGCTTCAAACTGTAGTGGAATGTGCGGCTGCCTCCAGCAATATCCGCATGAGTGCCGCCGGCAGCGTTGCTAACGGTGATCGTTCCATCAGTTGCCGTGAAGCATGTAATGTTTGTCTTGCTGACGTCTGCAGTGATGGCAGTTGGATTGTAGACATCATCAGTCTTCGAACGGATATTACCCGTGGTAGACGTGATGGTCACTGAGTACGTATTGGCTGACAGCCCACTGATGGAGCTCGTTGTTGCTGAGTTCGACCACAGGTAACTCTGTACTGTGCCCGGGCTGATGCTTGAAGCTATTGAGCCGTTGTTGGCATTGTTACAGCTGATGTTCGTGGTGTTCAGAGTGATGGTGAACGACCTGACACTACAAGTACCGGTAGCTTCGAAACCGTTGATTCCCGAACCTGTGCGACTATTTCCACTGCTGCTCAGCCATCCATCTGTGCCGTTGTCGTAATTGATAGTTCCTACTCCGCCGAGACGCGTCACGATCACGTCCTCTGAGATGTTAGTCCACCAGTTACAGGACGCGTTGGCAATGAACGTGCTGCGCCCGTTGATGAAGGCCAAAGCCGATCCATGCTGAGCACCAAGCAGGTTGTTCGTGTAGAGATGATTGTCGCCGGTTGTCAACGAACCGATGTTGATGGCCGCGAAACTGCTAGAGCCGTTTAACTTGCCGGAATTCGTGATCAAGTTATTCTGGATGTTGGCCAGATTGGAGCCGATTGACGCACCATTCCTGAATGCGATGCCGTTCTCTTGAGACTGATCGATGGTATTGAACAGAATGTTCAGCGTGCGGGCATAATTCCCCGTCACGGCAATACCGTCAATTCCTGCATTCTCAATGTAGTTGTTGCGGATGTAGACGTTCGACAATGCACTTAGTCCACTGACCTGAACGGTTCCATAGAGATTATTGTTGACGATGTTGACTTCGCGGCAGCCATTGCCCGAGGCGAACGTGACAGCACGAGCAAACTTATCGGAGCCAGGGCGAGTTACATGGCATTGCTCCACGATTAGGTCGCCGGCGCGAACCGAATGAATCACGCCATTCGACGGAATGGACGTTAACGTCGTTCCGCTTGAAACATCAAAGTAACAGTTGCGAATCAGAGTGTACTTTGATGCGTTGGATGTCAAAAGATTGACATTTGTCGAACCGGAAGTGGCCGGACGGCGGAATTTTAGCCCCTTAATCAAAACTGTATCGGCGACAGAGGTAATGGTCACCGTACCCGTAACGTCAACCCAGTTGGCGCGCGTACGACCGTCGGCCGCTGTATCAATAGTCTTGTTCGCCCATGCAGGTTGATCTGAGTAGGCAAATAGGTACAACCTCTTGGTGATCGACAGGTTCTCGTTGTAGACATCCCGACCGATCCGAACCGTTGCTCCGGATGCCGATGCCGAAATGGCTTCGCTGATCGTGAAGTAGCTCGTACCAGCGCCCTCGGTGGTTGACGAACGAACTGGACCGTCGGCCGCACATTGTTCTGCCACGACGGGTTCGAACCCGACCGTAGCCGGGAACTGGTCTGTTCCTGCATAGTTGTATGGAAGGGCTGAGATTGTTCCGTCGAGAAGTCCGCGCACAGTCGAAGCCGCGGCATTAGAGCCGTAGGCATTACATGAAGCCGTAAGGGTTCCACTGCCCGTCAAACGCTTAATCGCATAGAATCCAGCTCCAGTGTTGCTGAACATATTATAACGTGCAACCATAAGCGACGTCAGAGTTCCGCTCGTCACCAGTCCATTCTTGTTTCCGTCAAATCGGTTGTACAAGATGTCAGCAACAGCTCCAGTGGCCGAGGAGCCCTCGTATGAGACGGCGGCCTGGTTTGTTCCACCTGATGAGTTGTTGCCGATGAAATCGTTGTTCTTGATCGTTACGCTAGAGTTGGCACCATTGGTGATCACAGCGGTCTGGGTGTAATCGCTGAAGGTGTTTTCGGAGACACTCAAGATGTCAAGCCCTGTGGCTACGATCGCGTTGGCAATCGGAGCGACCCCCCCGGCGATGTCACCATCAAAGGTTGAACTAGAGATCAAAAGCTCATTCCAATTCGCCGCAGTTGCAGTGATGGCCCCAGCCTCGTCGAATTTGGAATTGCTGATCGTTACGATCGCCTCCGTTCCGGTAACTGAAACCGGCACAACGCCCCCGGACCACCGTACGCCCTCGATCGTCAACGTTTTGTCGTTGCCCGTCAGAGTGATCTGTCCGAGATTAGTGGCGGGTTGCGTAAAGCCCGCAAATCCGGCATTGCTGCCAGAAATGGTCACACTAACGGCAATGTTTGCGCCCGCGAAGTCGCCAGCGCCGATATCAATGACATCCCCGTCAGCCAAAGCCGTGATATTCTCGATCTGGCGGAAGGCATTGTTAGCTGCTAGACCGGTGTTCCCAGCCGCACCGTTTGCACGCACGTACCATGTGGTTTGTGCAGAAAGTGACATGGCTGCGGCCATGATACCGCAGAGCATGAAAAGGGTACGAAACATCGCCATGACGCGATCCTTGCGTTGAAGAAGTAAATCAGTTTTTTCGTTCGAAGATTTGGAAGCCCCTCCCCAGGGGACGGACAGCAAATATAGGGTTCGTGTGGAAAACATCGCGGTCAATCCCAAACTTTTCCTCATTTCTGCCACGTGTAGCGCAAGATAACTGCGGACGTATAAATACGTATGCAGTCTCACAGATCAGTTATCAGTCACCAATCTGCACCCAACCCGCTCCATCGTAGATGTAGGTTCTGTTCTGCCCGGCGGGGATCGTCTGAACCAGGGCGATAGCAGCGTCGACCACATCGATATCGACGATACTGGCGTTTCGAATGATCACGACACGGCCAGTAGTTCCAGCAGGAAGAGTTACATCGTCGTTAACCGATCCCCCGGTAACGATGACCACTGAGTTGTTGTCAACGTTGATTGGCGCTGCGCCGGACTTTACCGAGACAATCAACCCTCCGAGGACCGAAGTCGTCGTATTGGTGTTTCCAATGGTAACAGCACCCGTGCTTGTACCGGTGTTGATGTTCGTTGGCTGGTTGTTATCGACGTTCACCTTTACGCCACCCGAACCGGAGTTGAGCTTGGTGGTGCTTGCCCCGTCTGTGCTTCCAAGGCTGAGCGTCTTGTTCCCTGCGCCAGTAGCAATGTCGATGGTTTGGGCTGCGCTTCCACCGATGGTCACTCCACCTGTGCTCGTTCCGGTGTTGATGTTCGTTGGCTGGTTGTTATCGACGTTCACCTTTACACCACCCGAACCGGAGTTGAGCGTGGTGGTGCTTGTTGTATTCGTGCTTCCGAGGCTGACCGTCTTTGCGGCAGCACCAGTACCAATGTCGATTGTTTGAGCTGCGCTTCCACCAATGGTCACTCCACCCGTGTTCGTACCGGCATTGATGTTCACGGTACTTGATGCACTGATTGATGCCGTGCCCGACGATGCATCGAGACTTAAAACAGCATCATTTGGAGACTCCGATGAGGAGAGCTCAACACCTTTGGTGGCTCGGTCGATCAGCAGATAACCAACCCAAGTATTAGTGCTCTGTATTAATTCGACGTTGGTGCTGGCGTCAAGGTTGAGCGAGGCTACATCAGAACCTTCGTCATTCGCAATCTCCACCGACTGGTCGGCTTCAATCGAAACTTTTCCGCCGAGACCGGCTGGCTTCGTGGCCGTAATCACCACATCACCGCCCGAAGTATTAGCAAGGGTAGCATCCCCTCCAAGAGTTAATAGTGACGATTCGGTATTGGTGACATCACTGCCTGTGATGGTGATTGGACCACCTGTGCGGCTGATCTGCTGTTCTTGTAAAACCAAGTTAGCTGTCGCATTGTCCGTATTGATGGTCAAAATATCCGTACCATCTCCGTTGCCGATCGTGGTCGCCCCTTGCAAGGAGCTTGTTGCCGTTACAACTAGATCTTCACCAACTGTCAGGTCCTTATCAACTGTCATGCTGCCATCGGTCGACGCGAGAGAAACAATGCCACTCGCATTGGGGAATGTTATCGTGCGATCTGCTGTGGGATTCGTGATACTCAGGGTGAGCTCATTAGCATCCGCGGTCGATCCTTCAAACACCAATGACGAGGTAGAGACAACACCGTTGACAGCGATAAGGTCATTCGCATCTGAACCAAGAGCCACGTTGCCGTTGGCCGTCAAGGAACCATTGGTAGTCAGCCCCAGACCTGCCGTTATCCCATCACCGGCATCAATGGTAAAGGCATTTGTGCTTGCATCAATATTGAAGTATGCAGTTCCAGTGCCCGCACTGTATCCGATAAGGAGCTCTGTGGCGCCGTATGCTGTTCCGATGTGGAGTGATGATGGGCCAATGAAGACGTCTCGCCAACGCACCAGATTTGAGCCCAGATTGTATGTGTCATGAGCAGAAGACACAACATTGCCGAGCAAGACCACGTCGCCACCAGCATCACTGATGACACCTGCACTTGAAATGTTCAAACCGTCAGACATCAGAGAAAAGGTTGTGTTAGCATTTCCGATCGTGGTCGTATTTACTCCGAGAGTGCTGATCTCCACTACATCGCATTCAAGCGAGTATGAACTCGAGAGCCCAACATAGCTCAAGGCCATACTCGCCTTTGTTGCCCCCGCATCCTCAATCCGTATTTCCGCGCCGGAGGGGTCGAGATACAAGGAAGATTCGTTGGGTCCAGTCTTAACACCAAGCCTCGAATTTGTAGCTGCCTGAATGCTGACGCCCTGTTGTGGAGCGTTCAGGCTGATTGATCCATCGTCAGCTGTGACTTGGAAGTCAGCATTTACATTGACCATGCCTGTAGGTCCTGACTGCAGCGTCAACGTATGCGTTGCGGCATCGATCGTGGTATTCTTCGTTAATGTCCCACCAAGTTCAACAGTGCTGGTTCCGGACTCGGTCAAGCCATTTGTAAACTGGTAGATGTCCAAGGGGGCTTTCCACTCCATCGTGCCGGGTACGGCACCATTAGCCAACAAGGAGTTTCCGGTTGGTGCCGACGAAGGCATCGTCAGAGTATAGCTCGCACCCGGATTAGCTTGAAGCGTCAAGGAGCCCCCTGTCGGGAATGCCGAGTTCAAGACCATCCGTGTGCCAGTCAAGGGGCGATACGTCTGAGCCATGACCGACGACCCGATGCAGGCAAGGGTTGCCAAGGCAATGAGAACGCGCTTCATGTGTGTAGCCTTCAAGATTGATGTCGTGTTCATTTCAAGTTCCCCGCTGTCTTAGTTCACCGACAGGACGCGCCAGCCGCCTGATGTCGCATCATACATCAACGTGATAGAACCATCAGCGGCAAGTACGACGTCGGCATCACCCGGCAGGATGAATCCTGCATTTGCCGTACCCGAGTTGTTGTCCTTCAGCGTAATGGCCTTGGTGCCCGAATTCACGAGAACCATGATGCGTCCCATAGTCACTCCAGTTGGGCTCAAGCCATTTAGGTTGACGTCAACAGTCGAAGAGACTCTCATAACAGTAGCGTCTGTCGGAAGTGCTACGTTATCCTGATTCCCAGTCCACGTCGCTGGTGAGTTAACATCGTAAACAACGGCACTATTAGGATTGCTCCAAGCCAGTGTGATAGGATTCGATGTTGTCGTCGCCTTTAAAATGTTGTTCGTGGCTGTTGGCACGGAGGTAGGTAGCGTGTACTGAATATTCGCAGTTTGTGAACCGGCCTTGAACGACGAGTAGTTGGCCGTTCCATCGTTGTCTTCGAAACGCAGCTCGCTAGCCGACTTCATTGTCGTCGTGCCAGTGATCGTTACTGAGCCTGCTGTGTTACCAATATTCGTCGATGATGTGCCAGTTGTATTGATAGATGTGTTTCCACTTGTCGATGTCAGGGCGATCGACTTGCCGTCTACCGTAACAGCATCACCGGCATTGATGTCAATCACACCAGCACCATTGGTAGCATTGATTTCAACCTCCCCAGTGGCCGAGTTGGCGTTCAGCGTCAGCGCACCTGCCGTGGCGTTCATCGTAGCACCCGTGGCGCCCGTGGCTGTGAGTGTCGTTCCGGCTGTAAGGCCGATCGTGGTCTGCGACTGAACACCGATGGCTCCGGCGGCAGCACTTCCGATCGATGTTGCGCCGTTACCCGTTGTGTTGATATTCACAGCACCGTTGTTATTCAACTCCAGCATCTTCTGAGTGCCCGTGTTGAACGTCAGCGTTCCGCCACCATCGACGCGTACGAAGCGCGACGAGGTGATCGGTGTGTTGCCGTCGGTGGAATTGCCCAGCTTGAACTCGCCGTCCGTAGCGTCATACTGCAGACCCTCATCGGCCATCGACGTCAGCGCCTTCCGGCGCACGTTGTTCGATCCGTCCAGCGTCAGCATGTTCACCGCCGCCGTTGTTGGATCGATGCCGTTCAGAACCAGGTCATTGCCCGAGGTTGCACCCGGGACCGAGATCGTCACGTCACCGCCGGCCGTTGTCAGTCCGATGGTCTTTCCGTCAACCGTAATGGCATCGCCGGCATTGATGTCCACATCGCCGGCGGCGTTCGTGGCGTTGACCACTACGCTGCCCGTGGCCGAATTGGCGTTCAGCGTCAGCGCACCTGCCGTGGCGTTCATCGTGGCACCCGTGGCACCCGTGGCTGTGAGTGTCGTTCCGGCTGTAAGAGTTACAGTGTTTGACGAGCGAGCGCTAAACGCGCCGGCTGTGGCGCTACCGATTGTTGTTGACTTATTACCTGCAATGTTGATGTTGGTCGTTCCCCTGGCAAACAGTCCTATAGCCTTTACCTCCAGAAGCGCATCATTCAATCCACCGTCTGTTGCGTTCAGCGAAAGCATCGTTTCACCCGGGTCGAGGGCAAAGTTTATCTGAGCGTTCGACACGTTGTCTTCATAACTCAACAAAGCTCCAGCCGATGACATATTCAGGCGTGTTCCGATGTTGTCGCCTGACGTCACCTCGAACGTACCGGAATTGCGCGTGTCAACAGTCACATTTCCGAGCATTGAAATCGCTGCTGACGCCGATGTTCCTGCAACAAGTGATACCCCATAGTTGGTAGCATTTGGCGCTCCTTCGATCGTGAGCGGGAAAGCCGTCCCTGAATTCGCTGTGAAATACAGATTCTGGGGCCCAACATTTATGTATCGATTGGTTGTAAGAGCGTTCGATGTAGCATTCGGTGAACCTAGACGAATGTAGCCGAGAGAGCTCTCATTGTATGTTATTCCATTGTCAGCTTGGATCAGATCTGCAAGACTACGGCGTTTGACAATGTTTGCCGGAGAGGAGCCAATCATGAGAACATCATCTGCAAGTGAGCCGTTGTTGAGCCCCTTGATCGTCATCGACCCATTTACACCAGCATTGGAGACGTCTATCGATAGATTATCGCCGTTGCCATCACCGATCGTCGTGCTCTTCTTAACGTTCAGCGTTCCATTGATCAGCGTATTGCCGATAACATCAATCTGAGTTGGCTTGATCGAGATAGACGTGTAAGCCGTGAGTGAGAAATCGTTGGACTCGAGAAGGATCTCATTTGCACCGTCATCGAGTGTGATTGTTTGTTCACTGCCGGTTGACTGAATAGATGCGGTATTAGAGTTCATTACGAACTGCAGATTCGTCGGGCCGGATCCAGCAGTCATAGTTAGGATATTGGCAGAGACATTGACATTCCCCGCGCCACTGCCAATGGAAGTAACTGCGGAACCCGTCGTATTGATCCGCACTGGTCCGGAAATTGAGACGAAACCTGAACCAGCCGAGTTGAGTGCTACTCCATAATTCGTACCACCCGCCCCGGCTTCAAATGTCGCCAGCGCGGTGCTTCCGCCGTTCGTTGTGAACGTGAGATCGTTATTGTTCAGGTTAAGGAAACGGTCTCCCAAGAGTGGGTTGGCTACGTTCGTTGACGAGCCAAGCCGCATACGACCATTCGATGCTTCATTGTATGTGATGCCTCCCTCTGCACCAATGAGATCCGCCATCGAGCGGCGCTTGACTGAGTTATCAGGTGAAGGGGCGATCAGCAGAACATCATCCGTGAACGTTCCCGTGCTTGGCAGCCCCGCGACTGTCATCGATTGCCCAGTAACGTCAACAACAGTCTTACCATTAATGGTGACCTGGTCTGAGGCAGCATTGTTTCCAAGTGTGGTATTTCCATCCACTGTAAGATTGGCCGTTGTGCCAAAGTTACCGGCACCATCAAGCGTTGCACCGGCTGAGGCCATCCACTTACCCGTAGCGTTGTTATACCTCAGCAGGGCATTGGACGTTCCTGTTGGCAGGTCAAATCGCAGTTCGCCTCCAGCATTGGTAATAACGATTCCGCCCAATCCTGTTGGTGTCAACTGCTCATACGAGCCCCCAGTCGTTCCGAGCACAAGCTTGCCAACGTTCATATTGAGCGTCTCGACAAGACCGTTGGAGTTCGACACGAGGATCCTGTTCGGCTCAAGGTTCGCGTTGGGCGAAACGAGCAGAAATCCACTTGCGTCCGGCAAACCATAAGTCCTTGGTGCTGTCAGTAGCGGGACCTGAAGCGTACCAGTATATGACGCGTTTAAATTTTGCCCTCGTAGGATCAGACTTCGAGTGCCGATGTCTTGTCCATGCGCGGTAAACGCGGCAACTGCTAATACGGCAATCACCAATGGAAGAAGGAATCGCTTCATAGTCGTATGACCTTGTGTTTTCATTTTCTTCATGTCAGTGTCCCCCCGGAGCTTCATCAATATCATGATCATTCGTTGATGACCATAACGTTCACGACAACCGACTCACCAGTCAGGATCGGCTGCGAGAAATAAATGTCAACAGAACCTGGGATGACGTTACCCCCACCGTCCTTCGGCCGTTTGATCTGGTATGAAAGGATGCCGGGACCAGTATAATCTTCCAACGTGATGATCACCACAGAGTTTGCAGCAACTTGTGAATTGGTGATCGTGTATTTGAAGTCGGCATTGCCGCTAATGCGGACCCGCTCAGCATACTTGTTCGACGCAGCAGCTGAGTTAAGGCGCTCAACTCCAGCTCCCTTGACTTGTCCGGTGACAGTCAGGTTATTGTTGATGGTCGTCGGGCCATTGATCGTGGTAGCGTTTGCTACAAGCAAAGCATCATCTACGAAGACGGCGCCGCCATTGTCAGAACCAGCATCCCTGATTGTACCGGCCGTCGACACATTCAGCTGCGACGATGCGATCGAGAAGTTACCAGTCGTATTGATAGCCACTGCATCTGCGTCACCATTGCCGATGTTGGCTGCTCCGTTAAGTGCCGTTGCTCCAGAGACATTCATGTTGTCGTTGATTTCGACATCGCCGGCGGCATCGCTGATCAGACCGACTGCGCTAATGTTGAGATTGTTCGATGTCAAAGTGAATGCGCCGGAGGCATTTCCGATTGAGGTCGACCCATCGCCCCCAGCGGTATTGATCTGGGTGTTCCCTGCAATGAAAGTCGGTCCAACGACGCGGAAATTCGCGGGCGACGTTACCACAACTTCTCCATCGTTGAGACGGAACATCGAACGTGGTGTTCCGGCATCGTTAAATGTGAAGTCCAGCGTGAAATCCGAAGCATTGACAAAACGATTCTGGGTAAGGGGCACACCAGTATTCGTTGAAGAACCGAGCTGGTACTTTCCTGAGGTGTAACTAACACCCTGATCAGCAGTGCCCGAAAGCGTAGTCTTACGAACCTCGCCAGCTGAAGTGAGCGTCATCATCTGGGTTGGAACTGCATCTGGATCAATATTCTGCAAGACCAGATCTCCACCCGGATTCAAGGTGATGTTGTTGGCTCCACTCGACGCGATCGTAACCGCACCACCGTTCGTGGAATTTCCTACTGATGACGTACCCGTTCCGGTCGCATTAATCGACGTGGTGCCTGTTATCGTGGTTGCTCCGGTGATCGATGTTGCTGCCGTGATGATCACATTATCTGTTGATGCATTGTCTCCTAGGTTCGTCGATCCACTAACTGTGGCGTTGCCTGTCACCGTAGCGTTCACCGCGACTTCCAAGCTTCCGTTTGTGGTCACCTTGTTGCCGGCTCCCGTGTTGATGGCGATGTCCGAGCCAGTACGTGTCAGACCCGTCTCTGCAAGCGTCAGGTCCGTTCCGGCGGCCGTGTTGACGGTGATCACATCGCCATCTCCATTTCCGATAGCCGTGTTGCCATTCAGAGCAGATGTGCCATTCAGAGTTGTCGTGCCATTAACTGTAGCGTTGCCTGTCACCGTAGCGTTCACCGCGACTTCCAAGCTTCCGTTAGTGGTCACCTTGTTGCCGGCTCCCGTGTTGATTGCGATGTCCGAGCCAGTGCGTGTCAGCCCTGTCTCAGCAAGCGTAAGGTTCGTTCCCGCAGCAGTGTTGATCGTGATCACATCACCGTCACCGTTACCGATGTTGGTATTGCCGTTCAAGTTGGCGACACCATCAACGTTCGATGTTCCGGTAATTGTCACAACGCCATTCTTGGCGTTGAGCATCGTCCTTGTCGTTGCAACATCCAACCAAGTAAATGACAGGCCACTGGCTCCTTGGTTGATGAATCGATCTGCACCAAGAACGTTCTCAGCAGCTGTCGAGCCACTCGTGGCTGAACCGAGGCGCATTTTGCCGTTGCCAGCCTCGTTGTAAGTGATGCCATATTCCGCACCGATAAGGTCGCTAAGTGAGCGGCGGCGAACAATGTCCGCACCGGTGATCAGGAGAACATCATCAGCAAACGTTCCCGTGGCATTGAGGCCTCGGACAGTGAGTGCGCCGTTGGTTGTAGTACCACGAACGTCTACAGTCACGTTGTCACCAGCCCCAGTGTTCTGACTTCCCAGCGTCGCGTTGGAGTTTACCACGAGGTTGCCATCTGCAGTAACGTTTCCGGACGTTGTAACCTGAAACTTTGACGCGCCCCCTACCGTAAGGTCCGCATTCGTCACATCCAGTCCGCTAGTAGCGTCAACATTTCCCGAGAAGGAAACTTGCGCGCCGCCAGTTTGGGTAATAGAACCTTCAAGTGTGGTCGCACCTGCAACACGCAGATCGTCCACAATTTCAACAGATCCGACATTGTCCGAGATGTTTCCGTTTGCGTCGATCTTGATGTTCGATGAGTTTAGTGTGAAAGTTCCCGTGGTATTAATGGCAACTGCATCTGCATCCCCGTTGCCGATTGTTGCAGCGCCATTGAGGATTGATGCACCTGTCACTGTAAGACCATTATTCGCTTGAATATTCCCTGTAACGTCAACCGATGCCCCCTTCAACGTCAGAAGGCCTGTGTTACCAATGGATGTCGCTGCTGTACCGGTGGCGTTGATGAATGTCGCACCAAGGATTGTATTCGTACCCGCGCCGGTACCAATGTTTGTTGTGGCGGCGGCTCCGGAATTAATGTTCGTTACTCCGGCAATTGTTGTTACACCCGTCACGGAGAACGTCTTGCCCGCACCCGGAGTAAAACTCACGTCGCCAGATGTCTGCGTGACATTACCCGAAACAGTAACAGTTGAACCCGTCAAGTTCACGAGCGTACCAGCAGATGTCGTGAAGTTCAGATTTTGACTGCCGATGTTAATGAAACGGTTGGAGGTAAACGGCACCTGCGTTGATGTAGCACCTCCAAGCAGATACTGGCCGTTGGTGTAGATGACACCCTGATCAGCAGTTCCAGAAAGAGTCGTCCTGCGGACTGCTCCCGTGGCGGTCAATGTCAGCATCTGGGTAGGAACTGCATCGGCGTCTATGTTCTGAAGAACAAGGTCTCCTCCCGGATTCACAGTAATGTTATTTACCCCTGCTGAAGAGATCGACACTGCTCCGCCGGTGGTTGCGTTGCCGATGGTGGTTGTGGCACCGCCGGTGGAATTGATTCCAACAGCACCCGTGATGGTGGTCGCCGCCGTAACCGTGACTGCGTCAAGCGACGCACTATTGCCGAGGGCGACATTGCCGTTGACTGTCAGGTTCTTTGGAAGCGTTGTATTTCCATCTATAGTGATAGTTGCATCTGTCATGGCGATTTCTGTGTAGATCGCCCCGGTGCTTGAAGAAAGCGTGACGCCTCCGGTTTCCATACTGATTGCGCGTTCGCTAGTTGTTCCCTCATTCCAAGCAAGGGATGTCGCACTGTTACTCATGGTCAAGGCAGTGCTTGTGGACGCGCCCGTTGTCTCGAGAAGAATGTTCGCCCCCTTGACGGTGGTGTTACCGGTCACGTTAGTAACGCCGATTACGTCAATGAGGTCGGTTAGTGCGTCGCCTAGCTTGACATTCCCCTTGACATTAAGGTTAGCCTCCGTGGAAACGTTACCCTGGGTAGCATCAACAGTGAAGAACGTGGCACCAGCCGAACCGACGCGAACATTGCCATTGAAACCAGCCGCGCCGCTAACGAGCAGTGCATCATCAATGAATACTGCTCCTGCGTTGTCAGTACCGATATCTGTGATAGATCCAGTAGTTGAAATGTTGAGATTGTTCGATGCCAGCGAAAACGCACCTGTGGTGTTAATCACTACAGGGTCTGCGTCGCCGTTACCAATATTCACAGCCCCGTTAAGATTCGTTGATCCAGTGACTGTCAAATTGCTGTTTGCCAAAACATTCCCCGTAACGTCCACACTCGAACCGCGCAGGGTCAGCAATGCGCCGGTGTTACCGATCGACGTCGCATCTGTTCCCGCGATGTTGATGTTTGTGGCACCAGTGACTCGGAACTGATTTCCGACACCTGGTGAGAACGCTACCGTACCTCCTGATTGCACCATGCTTGCATTTGCAGTGATTGAGGATCCGTTCAGGTTTAGAATCGTACCGGCAGTGGTCGTGAAGTTGAGATTGCGGTTGTTGATATTGATGAAGCGGTCCGTCGTAAACGGCACCTGTGTGTTGTTAGCACCGCCAAGCAGATACTTGCCGCTTGAGTATATCACACCCTGATCTGCGGTGCCACTGAGAGTTGTTACACGGACTTGGCCCAGACCTGTGAGTGTTACCATCTGAGTCGGTGTTGCGTCCGTGTCGATATTCTTTAGAACGAGATCACCACCCGGGTTGACAGTGACATCATTCGAACCGCTCGACAGCATAGATACCGCACCGCCATTTGTGGTATTGCCTATGCTTGTGAATCCTTCATTAAGGGAGTTGATACGTACGCCCGTGGTAGTGTTAAGATCGATCGATCCCGGATCAACATTCAACTCTCCCAAGTTTGTGCCATCATCCGCAACAGCTAGGATGCCTGCCGTGGCAGAGTTGACTTCGATTGATGTTCCTAGACCCGAACCGGAACCACTTGTCTGCACCAGGAATCTGTCGAGCCCCGTGGAGAATGTGACACTTCCCAATGAGTGATCAACAATTCCGCGGAGGTTTATCTGACTGCCAGTCAGCGTTGTAAGATTCGAGGCGTTGCCGATCGATGTGGAACCCACCCCAGCGGTGCCATTGATCGTGACCGTACCAGCCATATTGACAATGCCATTGTCCATGAAAAGCATTGTTCGTGGAAGAGCAACACCGTCCGTGTAGGTAAACGACAATCCAAAGTCACGTTGATTGATGAAACGATCGCTCGCAAACAGCGACTTATTAATTGCATTGGCGCCTAGGCGAAGCTTGCCGTCTGTGGTCGTTTCATTGTATGACACACCCTGCTCAGCACCAATAAGATCGGCGATCGAACGGCGGCGGACCTGATTTGTTGCCGTCGTGATGAGCATGACGTCGTCAGGCGTTGCGCCGGTAACGCTACCGGCCGGCAGACCATTGACTGCAAGAGAGTTGCCTACACCACTTACCGTGAGGGATACAGAGCCCCCTGACTGTGTCATCGAGCCCGTGAATGTTGATGCACCATTGACATCCAGCCCACCGTTAGCATCGACATTACCGCCGAATGTCACTTGACCCGTTGACTGGTTAAGTGCGCCATTCATCGTTGTTGTGCCGACAACATCAAGTCCGGCATTAGCATCAACATTTCCGCCGAACAATACCTGGCCATTTGACTGGGAAAGAGCACCGTTCATTGTAGTCGTGCCAACGACATCAAGCCCGGCATTGGCATCAACGTTGCCACCGAAGGTTACCTGACCCGAAGATTGGTTGACAATTCCTGTCATGGTCGTAGTACCCAGAACGTCCAACCCTGCGTTAGCATCGACATTGCCGCCGAAAATCACTTGACCTGCTGACTGGGTAAGAGTGCCATTGATCGATGTTTGACCGTTGATACTGATCACATCTGTTGCAGCATCACCAATGTTGGAGTTGCCACGAATCGTAGCATTCCGGTCAACGACCAGACTTCCGTTTGTCGAAACGTTGTTTGCCGCACCTGGGTTAATGTCAATCTGTCCATTGCGCGTGAGTGCACTTTCGGTGATCGTCAGATCAGCACCTGCGGCTGTATTGATCACCATTCCACCAGAAGAGTTCACCGTGATCGCATCGGCATCACCGTTACCGAGTGTCACGGAACCGTTGAGTGTACTAGCACCTGTGACCTGCAGAGAGCCTTGTAGTGAAGATGCACCAGACACCGTGAGATCATCATTTACTTCAACGGCACTATTGGCATCGCTGATCACGCCAGCTGAGGTGATGTTCAGTCCTGACGAGACGAGTGTGAAATTTCCGGTTGCATTTCCGATCGACGTCGAAGCTGTTGCCGTTCCTGTGTTGATCAGTGTGGTACCTAGTACGGTCAACTGATCTGTCGAGGCATCGCCCAGTGTGGTGTTGCCCTTCACCTGAGCGTTACCGTCGACAATCAAGCTGCCATCGGTTGTAATGCTGTTTGTAGCTCCGGTGTTTATCGCGATGTTGCCAGCGCGACTAACTGCAGACTCTGTGATGGTCAGATCAGCACCGGCGCCGGTATTGACAAACAGGCCGCCCGTAGAGTTAACGGTTATGGCATCGGCATCGCCGTTACCCAGGGTGACGGTGCCGTTCAAATTCGAGGCGCCCGTAACCGCAAGTGTCGAATTAAGAGTCGTAGCACCAGTTACCGAAAGCGTAGAGCCGAGTGATGTGGCGCCTGATACCGTAAGACCGCCCGTCGTAGTCAGCAGGCCTCCTGCAGCTGGATTGATGGCGATGTCGCCCACGGCACGGCTCAGTGTTCCTGTACCGTTATCGTCCAGCGATGCATCACCAATTGTACTCGAGGTGATCCAACGCGTCATACGACTCGGAGTACCTGTACCGGTTACTATGTTGTTGATCGTCCTCTGTTGTACCGTCGTACCGCTGAGTGTTACGAAAGTACTCGTAGTTCCAACCGGGATGTTGTTAGCCGTTATGTTGCCAGCATTGATAACGAGGGCATCACCTGCAGCGTCACCGATCGTCGTCGCACCATTCACAGCAAGGTTGCCATTTGATGTAACGCTACCAGAAAGGTTGACAGCACCCGTTCCGGTCTGCGTGATGCTGTTGGTGAATGTAGCCGCACCATTGATAGTAGCGGTGCCGCCACCTTGCGTCAGAGCACCGGTGAATGTCGAGTTGCCGGCAACAGTTGTGGTACCGGACAACGCGATCGAACCGGTTCCAGCGGCATTCAGAGCTACGCCTGAATTTGTTGCGCCCCCATCAACAACTATGACATTCTGAGTTCCGTTGTTTGTGGTGAAAGTCAGATCATTGTTACCAAGGTTTACAAAACGATTACCCGTGAGCGGGTTCGTTGTGTTGGTCGTGCCGCCCAACCTAACCTTGCCGGAACCAGCTTCGTTGTATGTGAGGCCTTCATCGGCGCCGATGAGGTTCGTGATCGGAGTCCGTGAAACATCATTCGTCGCGTTAATCATCAGTACATCGGCACCTGGAACAGTCCCGATGCCTACGAGCTTAAGGTTACTGCCTGTCACATTGACGGTGACGGCATCAGCACCTACGCCGTCGCCGAGATTTACTGCTCCGTTGACCGCCAAGTTGCCCTGAATGGCCGTATTGCCGTTGCTGGCGGTAACCATGAATCTGTTACCGTTGACGGCGAAGTTGCCAACTACGTCCAGCTTGCGAGCCATTTCGACGTCGCCAGAGAACTGCACAAGGTCCGGCGTGGCTTGGTAGATCGGTCCGGATATCTCTACCATACTACCTTTGACCCGTATCTCACTGACTTCCCCTGCGGCGATATCTTCAGCACTGATGATCACTTCACGTGCGCCGGATTCAAGGATGACGCCCAGCTCTTGATTAGGATCAAAGTACTTGAACTGTGCGCCTGACGCCGGCGTGAGGTTCAGAAGGGTTCCGGTTGTTACGTCACCGACTCCATTCAGTGCGCCGGCCTTCATGGCGATTGCTCCCGTTCCCTTGGACCGAAGGGCAAGGCCATAGTTCACTGAGCCCCCTGAGAGTGTCAGCATGTCATCGGCTGCGTTTCCTGCGTTGGTAGTAAAGATTAGCTTGGCCGTCGTACCGATATCGATAAACCGATTGCCCGAGACGGTATTCTGACCGCGAACATCTGTACCGAGACGAACGCGCGCAGATCCCGCCTCGTTGTATGACAGACCTTGATCGGCTCCGATGAGGGTCGTTATAGGTGTGCGGGTAACGACGTTCGAACCATTGGCCATGAGCACGTCTGTGCCAACAGCCGTGCCGATACCGGCAAGAGTCAGCTGGCTACCCGTAACGTTCACCGCAACTGCATCCGCACCATTACCGATGTTGACCGCACCGTTCATCGTCGCCGTACCGTTCATTGTCGCCGCACCGGTGAGTGTCGTCGCTCCCGTGACCGAGAAGTTACCGTTCGTCGAGAGTGTGAATGCGGCACCCGGGTTGATTGAGACATTACCTGAACGCGACAATACACCAGCACCGTCATCAGAAAGACTCGCGTCCAGAATGCCGGCACCCGTAGCGTCCCACCGAGTAAGACGATTTGGCGTTCCAGTACCGGTGACGATGTTGTTGATCTCACGGATCTGCAGAGCCCCGCCCGTACCACTCATGATGAACTTGTTCACAATCGTAGCTGTTGGCAGATTTGCCATGGTCACTGTTGCCGCGTTCACGGTGATGTTATCAGCTGCGGCATCACCAAGTGTCGTGTTGCCATCCACCCGAAGCGAAGATGACAGCGTGGTCGCACCGCTTACGATCAGGGTGTTGTTGATGTTAGTGGCGCCACCAATCGTGGTCGCACCTCCAAGTGTTACAGTACCTGCTGACTGGTTCAGATTTCCGGTGAGCGTCGAATTTCCACCAACTGTGAAAGCACCCGAAACATCGAGCCCGTTGTTTGCATCGATGTTTCCAGTGAATGTCACCTGACCTGCGCCATTCTGCGTAACCGTCCCAGTGATCGTGGTGGCGCCTGTTACTGAAGTCGTACCCGTGATGTTGGTAGGTCCATTCAGTGATATTGACCCTGTGCCACCGGCATTAATGGTCGCTCCGTAATTGAGAGCGCCACCATCGAGAGCAAGGATGTTGTTTGCACCGGCACTCGTTGTAAACATCAGATCGAAGTTTCCGAGATTCACAAAGCGGTCAACCGCAAATGGGTTGACGGCATTTGTGGTGCCACCAAGACGGACCTTTCCGGTGCCGTCTTCGTTGTATGTGACACCCTGATTAGCATCGATTATTGCCACGAGAGGCGTCTTTGTGATCACATTGGCTGCGTTCGACATGAGCACTTCCGTGCCAGCAACTACCGGCAGTCCGTTAATCACTAACTCACCACCAGCTCCGCTGACGTTGATCGTAACGTCATCGCCGTTGCCGTTACCAGCAATGACATTGCCATTCAGTGTAGAGTTACCAGCAACCGTAAGCGTGTTCCCAAGTTGAGCGGCACCGGTAACGTCTACTGTACCACCAATAGTCGTATTACCTGAAGCTTGCGCTACTGTGAATCGAGTGCCCCCCACGGTGAAATTCTGACCCGTCACATCAAGACCATTGTTGGCATCGACATTTCCGCCGAAAATCACCTGAAGTGTACCCGTCTGCGTAACCGTATTGGTCATTGTAACTGCGCCATTCAGGTTGGCTCCACCATTGACAACGAACCTACCCGTACCCGACGGTGTTACCGTCACTCCCGCATTTGTGGCATCACCATCGAAAAGAACCAGGTTTTGTGCACCTGCATTTGTGGTGATCGTGAGATCGTTATTGCCAATGTTGATGAACCGATTCGTTACGAACGGAACTCCTACGTTCGTTGTCGAACCAAGTCGCATCCTTGCACTACCTGCTTCATTGTATGTAACACCTTGATCAGCATCGATGAGATTTGCAAGCGGTGTACGCGACACGATGTTCGTCGCATTGATCATCAGCAGGTCTGTACCGGCTCCTGCTACAAGACCATTCATCCGCAGTGTACCGGCACCACCTGACACATCTATGACGACGTTGTCACTCGTACCATTACCCATGGTTACATTGCCATTCAGAGTTGCGGCGCCATTGACTGTGAGCGTACCGTTGACGCTTGTGTTTCCTGAAAGGGGGCTGACCGTGAAATTGGCTCCGCCTACAGTAAGATCCTGACCCGTCACATCAAGTCCAGAAAACGCATCGACGTTTCCGTTGAATGTCACCTGACCACTGCCTTGCGTGATTGCACCGGTCAGCGTAGTGAGGCCGGTAACATCAAGACCATTGTTTGCGTCGACGTTGCCGGCAAAAGACACCTGATTAGTTGCACCGGTTTGCGTCAGCGTGTTGTTGATCGTAGTTGCGCCGCCCAGTGTAACGGTTCCGCCGGATTGCGTGGCGTTACCCGTCAATGTCGTAAGCCCCGTGACATCAAGACCAGCGTTTGCGTCCACATTGCCGTTGAAGATCACCTGACCGCTACCTTGGGTGATCGTGCCCGTAAATGTCGATGGACCAACATGGATTGTCGAACCGGTCAACGCTATCGAACCCGTACCGGCCGCATTGATGGCCACACCGTAGTTGACAGCGTCTCCATCCATTGTCACGAGGTTTACAGCGCCTCCGTTGGTCGTGAAGCGGAGGTCGAAGTTTCCAAGATTGACGAAGCGATTCATCGTCATCGTCGAACCGAGGTTGTTCGGCGATCCGAGTCGAACAAATCCGAGGCCACCCTCGTTGTATGTCAATGCCTGATCGGCATTAATGAGCGTGTTGATTGGTGTCCGCGTGATGATATTGGCACCATTGGCCATCAGAACATCGACACCCGCAGCTACTGGCAGTCCAACCATCGTTAGTGCGCCACCACCGGCAGTGTTGATCGTGACGTTATCGCCGTTGCCGTCACCAGCCACGACGTTTCCGTTCATGGTGGAAGTACCAGCAACGGTCATCGTGCTATTGAAGATTGCTGCTCCGTTGGCCGTTACCGAGCCTGCTGTGGAAACATTACCACTGGCCGGAATAACGGTGAAGTTGGAACCTCCAACCGTGAGGTTGGCTCCTAGAACATCGAGTCCACTGTTGGCATCAACATTTCCACCGAACACAACTTGTCCGCCTGACTGGGTAACAGCTCCGGTAGCGGTTATTGGTCCAGTGAAGCGGGAAGCACCGTTATGATCTATGACTCCCGTACCACCAGCGTTGATCACCACTCCGAAATTGACCGCATCACCATCAAGCGTCAAGATCGTTGAATTACCTGCATTGGTCGTAAATCGCAGATCGTTGTTACCGAGATTTACAAAGCGGTTGGCTGTCATTGCCGACGCCGTCGTGGTGGTTGAACCGAGACGGACCCTAGCACTGCCTGCTTCGTTATACGTCAAACCTTCGTCGGCACCGATTAGCCCCGTGATCGGGAAGCGTGAAACTGCATTCGCACCGCTGATCATCAGAACGTCCGCACCTGCGACGTTTGGCAGGCCATTCATCGAAAGAGTGCCGCCGCCGGCCGTATTGATGGCGACGTTATCGCCGGTTCCATCACCAGCCACGACATTGCCGCTCAACGTAGTGCTGCCGGTGACAGCCAGGGTACTATTGAGTGTTGCCGCGCCATTGGCATTTAGTGTTCCTGCCATCGAGGTGTTGCCATTCGCAGGATTGACCGTGAAGTTCACACCACCAACGGTGAGACTTGCGCCCAGCACATCAAGGCCATTGTTTGCATCGACGTTACCACCAAAGGTGACCTGGCCACCAGATTGCGAGAGTAAATTGTTGATGGTTGTTGCACCATTAACAGTAACCGTACCGCCGGACTGAGTAACACTGCCAGCAAGCGTAGTTAGGCCTGTCACATCGAGGCCCGCATTTGCATCAACATTGCCACCAAAAGTGACCTGGCCTATAGTCTGCGTCACAGCACCTGACATAGTCGTAAGACCAGCCACATCAAGGCCACCCAAAGCGTCAACATTTCCACTGAAGGTAACTTGACCTCCGGACTGCGTAAGCGCGCCGTTCATCGTAGTGAGACCGACCACATCCAGTCCATTGTTGGCATCCACGTTGCCGCCAAAGACAACTTGTCCGCCCGACTGCGTGAGTGAACTATTGAGAGTCGTGCCGCCGGTTACCAATAGTGTGCCGCCAATTGTTGCGGCCCCGCCTACCTGCAGGCCGGTGCCAATCACAGCATTGTTAGCCGTGGTAACGGCATTGAAGTTTACGTTACTCGTTGTCGCAATGTCCTGCGGCAGACTGAGTGTTATTGAACCAGGACCATTGGTGACGATGACACGGTTAGTGGTGCCAGTGACGGTGGCTGCCTGAGGTGTAGTACCAGTAGAGCCGATCAGCAGTTGTCCGTTTGTGAGAACGACGGACTCAAGTTGGCCAGCAGCATTCGTTCGTACTGCCGTGTTGGAAGCCAGGGGAACGGTCGAGGTCGAGAAATTCGCCGTCGAGACTTCGACGTTTCCAGTCGTGGCATTACGGATGAGCACATTGGCGGCGGTCGTTGTCGTCGGTATGTTCGGGATGCCTACGGTTGCAGCGTTGAAGCGCACCTGATCGAGCGCCGCGTCTCCAAGTGTCGTGTTGCCGTTAACAGTCAGGTTGCCGGTAGCCGAGGAAAGAACGTTGCTCGATGGCACCCATGCACCAGCAACAACATCCCAACGAAGGGTCTGATCTGCTGCCGTACCAGGCTGTGTGGTAGATGCGATAACAATGTTCGGCGAAGAATACGTCACCGTCATTCCAGTGCCTGCAACAATGTTGCCAACGGCAGGTGCAGTGGTTGCTCCGGTACCAATCAGCAACTGTCCGGCTGACTGCTGCGCAGCCTCAACGATGCGGCCACCAGATGAAACCATCACCCGGTTGTTGTTCAGAGGAGATGAAGAATTCGTACCACCGAATTGCACAGCCAAAACACCAGAGCCAACGTTGTTGACGTTTAGATTCGTGATCAACGTGCCGTTTGCTGCCGGGAACTGACCCAGCGCGTTGAGCATGACAATGTTGTTCGCTGTATTGACGTTAGCGTCTCCAGCAATGAAGTTGTTCCGCAGCGCCGTGACCATTCTCGAGCCAGCGCCGGCAGCGGTCGACAAGGTCGGTGCCGGGTAAAAGCCCGAAAGATCGCCTGTTGCCGGGCCCGACGGTGGAAGCGTCGTTGGAATTGTTCCCGGAGCAAGGTCGATCACCGTGAGAGATCCGTCAGCAACCTGCTCCGAACGCACTGCTCCGATGGCGATCTTCGGCGTTGTAACTGCACCGTCGGCAAGCTTCGACGTTGTTACGTTAAAGTCGAGGATCTTGGATGATGTGACAGCGTTTGTGCGGATGATTGGGTCGGGATAGGTTCCCGTTAGGTCGCCCCCTGCAGGCACGACAAATGGGAAATTGGTAAGCGGCTGAACCGAGATCAAGGTGATACGACCCTTATCGTCGACCGTGATCCGCGGAATGTTTAGGTTATCACCGTATGTACCAGCCGAGACACCTGTGGAAGAGAGCTTAGGCGTTGAAACCGCACCATCAACGATCTTCGGCGTCGTGATGGAGTTGTCAAGGATCTTAGTCGTTGTGACCGCACCGTCGACGATCTTCAATGTCGAGATCGAACCGTCGGCAATCTTTGGCCCTGTCACAGCACCAAGAGCGATCGTCGGGTTCGGATAGGTGCCAGTGAGGTCGCCACCGGCTGGGCCGCGCGGTGGCAGCGATGTTGGGATGACACCGGGAGCGATCTTTTCAATGGTGACAGCTCCGTCGGCGATCTTGATGTTCGTGATCACACTGTCAACAAGCTTGTTCGTCGTAATGGTGCTGTCGGCGATCTTGATCGCTGTGATAGCTCCGTCACGGATGTCAACAGTGGTGTTCGGACCGCTTGGATTACCAATGTCGATTGTTGACTGCGGGCTTGATAGGTTCTGAATGCCCATCAGCGTGATCGTCGACTCAATGCTGATCGTATCACCGTTGCGAGTAACAGCAATACCGTTACGTCCGGCAATCACAACCTTACCCTCGGCGTCATTCAGCGAGCGAACAAATCCGCCTGCATTGATGCTGACACTGTCGGCTATACCTGCGCGCTCTGCGCGGATTGCGTACGGCACGACGGCCAGACGCGTACGCGGGAACGGCGGCTGGCCAGCCAGCGCCGTCTCGAGGTAGACCAGCGTATTGAAGAAGTCGACGCCATTGAGCGGGACGACCGATCCAAGGTAGACGTTGAACAGCCCCTTCGTCAGGATGGTCTGTTGCGTCTCCTCCCAGAGGAGATTCCCACCCACCGGCGCATCATACAATCGCATGACGAGGTCGTATTGGCCGTCATCAAGCGGCAACCCATTGGGCAGCGTCAACAAGCCCTGATAGCTTATCTGACGCTCGATCTGCGCATAAGTCGCCGTGACAGCGGTAGCCATCACGCCCACAACTAACAGAAGGGCAAGGCAAGGGCGAAGGAAACGGTTCATGGTTCTGACCATAGAAGTGTTCATTATCGAATGATGGTAAGGGTCTGGGACTTGCGGAACGGTACGCCGGAGACCGTGGTCCCCTCGACTTCATATACGTACGTTCCTGCCGGCATCGGCACCCCGTAATCGTCAACAGCCTGCAGCATCACGTCCTGCGAACCAGCCATCGACACTTCGGCCGTGACGGTTCGCACTAGCGACCCCAACAGATTGTAGACCCTAATTGTGAGACGCCCCTCAACGGGGGTTGCAAACCTGATCGTCGTGTGTGTAGTGAACGGGTTCGGGTAGTTGCCGAACTCTGCAACAGTTTGCTCTTCGCGGTCATCAACACCTACAGTTCCGTAGAGATACGGAACCCAGAAGCCCTGATACAGAGCTGTGCTGTCCGAGCGCACTTGCGCCGAAATCACAACCTGGCCAATGGTGCTGGAAATTCCAGACCCATTGGGGGACTTAGATAGAAGTGACGCTCCGGATCCAATCACGGAGGAAGTCAGTCGAGGTTGTGAGGTTGCCGGGTGGACGAACACAATTAGCCCCCCTAGCAACAGCGTACAAAAAAGCCGCATTCGTTGCTCCATAACCTTTCGAATCACGTACAATCTATGACAACTGCCCCCTTTCTCCAAACCTTTCACGGCATTTCCGCCAACAAGATGTGAATTTTTTGGGGGGCGCGTGTGGATAACTTAAACTCAGTTGTCCGATTGTTGACGGAGCAATGTATGTATAAATACTGAATATCTCAACATCGATCTCCAGCCGCTAATAGAGACGGCCCGTCCAGAGGGTAGACCTGCCGATCCTGATCTGGATCGAACGTTCTACCGACGAACGGGCCGAGTAGATGTAAGGGGGCTTGTGAGGCGTGAGCTGTGTGTCGGCGACTGGCGATTAGTAACCTAAGAATATGAAAGCATTGAGGTTAAGGCTAGCCTGACGGTTGTTGACGGGCAACATGGGTGACCAGTCATTGACGATGACCTCATGCATATGCTCCCCACCATACTCAATCATGATACCAGTTGTAGCTGGCTCAATGGCACCGGGATTGGCTCCGGGTGCAGTGGTAACTTCATCGAAGCTGACCGGCGGACCTGCATCGTCGGGCTCCGTCCCGTAGTTTATCGTATGTGTATGCCCCGGGTCGAAGACGTTATGCGTGTGAGCACCTTCAAACCCGGTGTAACCGTAGAGAGGGGGCAGATTCTCCTGATAAATTACGTAGTCATTGGCTCCAGTCACAGATCCTACCGCCTCCGAGCCATGACCGCCCGTGCCAAGCTCATCACGGTGTTTGATCACATGGTCCCGGGTATCCGGCAGCGTCCCCATGAAGCCAAGAATGGCAGCGTTAGCCTGAGCTACGGGCGGAAGCGCAGAGAGGTTCTGCCCGTTCAGACGATACCATCCATTATGGTTACTTGTAGCATACGAGTATTTCACATCGCCGATGTTCGCGACCAATGAGGCGGGCAGGCGTCCCGAGGCGTCAAGGACGACGATGTTTCCGGCCGTGTTAACGTCGGGGTTCATTGCCTGGGCAGCTGTCCTGATTGCAGTGATGATTCGTCCACCCGTGGCAGCAGAGACCGAAACTGTCGGATTGGGGTACGTTCCGGTTAAGTCGCCCCCTGCCGGACCATTGGGAGGAAGTGTTGCCGGAATCGTCCCGGGAGCAAGATCCATGGTCACGATCGTACCATCTGCGATCTTCTCGGTGGTGACCGCGTTGGGGGCTATCCTGTCATTGGTCACGCCCAGAGGCGCCAGCTTTGATGTCGTCACTGCCGCATCCAGGATCTTGGATGTGTTTACGGCATTGATCTTGATGAACGGCGCCGGGAATGTACCTGTAAGATCACCCCCAGCCGGGACGATGTATGGGAAGTCGCCAACAGACTTGTTGGAGATCAGCAGGATCCGACCGCGATCGTCGACAGTGATCTGTGGTATGTTCAGCTCGTTGCCATATGTACCCGCCGTCACACCGGTCAGTGACAACTTTGGACTTGATACGGCACCGTCGGCAAGCTTCGCAGTGCTGATTGCGCCGTCGAGGATCTTCGGGGCACTGACCGCACCATCGCCCAGCTTGGATGCGATGACGGAATTGTCTGATAGCTTAGTGGTCGTAATGGCTCCACTTGCGATCGAGGGGGCTGGGTAGTTCCCGGTTAGATCTCCGGATGCTGGTCCGGTTGGCGGAAGCGATGTGGGGATCACACCACCGGCGATCTTCGATAGAGTAACACTACCACTTGCCAACTCATTAGACGTGATGGTACCATCGGCGATCTTGGCCGCTGTGATCGAGCCATCTCGCACGTCGATGTTGGCGGTTGGACCTGTCGACCCGGTGATGCGGATTGTGTTCTCGGAACTTATCAGTGCTTGGACGCCCGTTGGCTGAACGGTTGACTGCAGCACAAGCGTATCGCCTACCTGCGTTAAAGAAACTCCGTTACGAGCGCGCACTTGAACATTGCCCTGCTGGCCGTTGAGTGACTTAACGAAACCATTGGCCGACTGGGTCAGCCCCATTGCACTATCGGCCAGAATGGATCTCATTGCCATTGGAACCATTGACAGGCGCGCACGGGGAAAGACCGGACCACCTACGATGGCCGTCTCGAGATAGAGTCGCTGTGACATGTCGACTGCCGTCAACGGCACCTGGTCTCCCAGATACACGCTGAATAATCCACGCTGCAACTGCACGGTGTGACCTTCTTCCCAGAGGAGCGTTCCGCCTGACTCCACATTGAACATCCGAATGACGAGTTCATATGTACCGTCAATGATCGGCTCTCCATTTGGTTGCGTCAAAAGTCCCTGATAGGAGATACTTCGCGGCATCTGCGCATATGATGCGACCGCACAAGCGGCCATGGCGAGAGCGAGAATGACGTTGCGCAAGCGAGTCAGATTCGTTCTGTTCATAATGTGTTTCCTTCTATGTGGTGATGGTAATGAGTCTATTGAACGAGATGGATCATGCCATGAAGACGCAGTGCTGTGCCAACAGACATCGAGCCGCTGACCTCAAGGATGTAGACACCCGTCGGCAGCCCATCACCCAGATCATCGTATGCATCAATTGGAACCTCGGTGCGATCAGTACCGCCGGCTTCCACCGTGAGTGTTCGCACTCTCTCCCCTGCGAGGTTGAATAGGACGATGCTGACTTCACCGAGAAATCTCCTCGGAAGTCGAATGGTGGTGCGCGATGTAAAGGGATTCGGGAAGACTTCGAGTCGGTCGCCTTCCGCTGCAGACACCTCGATTGAAGTCATTTCAAATCGCCACGGCACCCAAAAGCCTTCCCACAAACTCTGTGATGCCGATGGTTCGGGCGTCGTTGCCAAGGTCTGGCCGACGGTTCCTGAGAGGCGAATCGTATCTGTGACGTTTCCGGCAAAGACGGCACCGCCTGAGCCGAGTACATGCGATCGCATGATCGGTTGCGCTCGCATAGAGCAAAGACAAACGAGCATGCCGAGGGCAAGTGCCGATAGGATCTGTTTGTGTAGTGCCATGATGCATCCCTTTTGATGATGAACATGGCAAGTCTATCGGCGGCACTCTTTATTCGTGCTACGACGTTCGTCCTTGTCGTGGAGGTTGCGGACTAATTCCGCAGTGATGTCGCATGGACCAACAGGTTGATCGATGCGTTCAGCCCTTTAGGCGTATTCTATGGGATCCGGACATCCTGCTTCCTCGAAGCCTCGCAGGCGAAGCAGGCATGAATCACATTCACCGCAGGCCACATCCTGCCTGGCATAGCATGACCAGGTCAGCTGCAACGGCGCACCTAATTGGTTGCCGAGTCGTACAATATCCGACTTGCGCAAGCTGATAAGGGGCGTGATAATGCGAATACGAGTATCAGGTTTAGTACCGGCATTTATGACTTCTTCGAATGCCCGAAAGAACACATCTCTGCAGTCGGGATAGCCACTCGAGTCCTCCTCAACGGCCCCGATGTAGAGTGCTTCAGCAGCTACAACCTCTGCCCAACTCGTAGCGATGGCAAGAATGTTGGCGTTTCGAAAGGGAACGTAGGTCGAAGGGATCTCACCACCATCATGCACGACGCCAGTCTGCGCAAGAGGAGATGCAGGAATATCAATGCGACTGTCGGTGAGACTGCTACCACCAATTGCAGCCAAATGTGAGATATCTACGACCAGGCGATGTGGTATGCTGTAGAAGTCACAAATCTCGTTAAAGGCCCGCAGCTCACGCTCCTGCGTGCGCTGACCGTAGTTCACGTGCAGCGCATAGACCTCTTGCCCATCAGAAACTGCACATGCAAGGGTAACGCAACTATCCATGCCCCCTGACAATAGTACAATGGCCTTGCTCATTACTTCTTCGCTGCCCGGATCTTTACAAGAAGTGCCTGCGTCTCGGTAACGTCAGCTTCCGACTCCTTCCCCATAGCAATTGCGCGCAGGGCCTGACGCTCCGCTTCTTCTAGCTGTGCGGTCTTGTAGAGCAATGCAGCATAGGTATCAACGAATGCCCAGTCGCTCACGTCCAGATCGACAACCTTACGCTTCATCGCATCGGCGGCCTTCAGCAGAGCGGCGTTATCACCGCACTTTTCATACATACTCCAGGCAAAGTCATTGACGATGTCTGCCGTCGTACTAGCAGACTGAGAGGCGCGTTCGACCAACAGGCTCAGCTCCGTCCATTCCCCGTTTGACTGATGATACATTCCCTGTACACGGAGACGAATAGCATCAGCTTGCTCGGGTACTATGTTGACCATCAGCTGCGTAGCCCTATCAAGGAGGGGCCTATCCTTCTGCTTTATTGCATTGCCAATTGTCGCCTGCGCGTACCTCTGCACGAAGCCGTCGAACTCGGTCCCATAAAGAGCGCGGTAATTGGCCTCATGCGCAAGAATCCAACTGCTTTGCTCTTCGGTAAGATTGTATTTCATGACGATGCTCCAAGCAACCTCCGAGTATTTATCCTGTTGCTGAGCGAACCACTCCTGTACAACTCCGGCATCTGGCATCTTTCGACTCTTGCCCTTTAGAAAGGCTCCACGATGCCAGCTCGGCCAGGCAAGATCAAGTTGCGAACTCACACCTTTTGCAATCTGTGCCTTCGAAGGGTCAACCATCATCTCAAGTGTCTTCAACCAGCTGTCCGGATCCTGATATCCAAATACGGTATACGTGGGTGTTCCGTCAACAGCGAACACTTTGAAAGTCGGGAATGAGCTTATACGATACTTCATCGCAACATCCACGCCCTCACCCGTTTCCATTTCCATCTTCACATTCACGAAGTGCTCATTCATGAATGCTGCTACTTTCGGGTCGGCAAATGTCTTCGTGTCCATCACTTTGCACCACCCACACCAGTCGGTATAAGCATCAAGAAAGATGGGCTTGTTTGCCTTCTTGGCTAAGTCTAGTGCCTGACTCCAAGAGCTGATTGCGGTGAAATCAACGCCGCCGGCATAAACGACAACAGCACCCATGAGGAGTGCTGCTATTGAAAAGAGTCGTGCGAATGACGTCATGATCATTCCTCCATGACTTCGACTTCCTTTACCGAAAGGATCTTGTCGATATCGGCCACATACCTGTCGGTTGCCTTCTGCACCTCATCTTCACCACGCTTACGATCATCCTCGCTGTAGTGTTCCTTCTTTTCAGCGACCTTCAGCTCTTCGTTAGCGTCGCGTCGCACATTGCGCACAGCAAGCTTGCCCTCTTCCGCGATCTTCTTGCACTGCTTCACAATGTCCTTGCGACGCTCTTCGGTAAGGGGCGGAACCGTGATGCGGATGATCTGCCCATCGCTCTGCGGTGTGATTCCCAGGTTCGCAGCGAGTATGGCCTTTTCGATTGCAGATAGAACCGTGCGATCCCAAGGCTGCACCACTATGGATCGTGCTTCTGGCACAGAGACGCTCGCCACCTGGCCAATAGGTGTTGGCTCTCCGTAATACTCTACTCGCACGCTATCCAGCATTGATGCTGAGGCCCGCCCTGTGCGGACCTTAGCCAGCTGCTGTTGGACGTGATCGACGGCTTTGGCCATGTGATCCCGTGCATTGTCGACTATATCCTTTACCGGCATGGTTCAGTCCTTTACGATAGTAGCGACCGGCTCGCCAAGAAGAAGCCGTCGCAGATTGCCTCTTTGATTCATGTTGAAGACAAGGATCGGCTTGCTGTTTTCGCTCGCCATGGTAATGGCCGTCATGTCCATCACACGGAGATTTCGCTCCAATGTTTCCTTGTAGCTGATCATCTCAAAGCGACGTGCATCGGCATGCTTCTCGGGGTCCTTATCGTACACGCCGTCAACCCGTGTACCCTTGATGACAACGTCAGCTTCGATCTCTACGGCGCGAAGTACGGCGGCTGTATCTGTCGTGAAATACGGATTACCGGTACCCGCACCAAACACAACTACGCGACCCTTCTCCAGATGTCGCATTGCGCGTCGACGGATGAATCCCTCGGCTACTTGCTCCATTCGGATCGCCGACTGCAGTCGTGTAGGTACTCCTAGGAGCTCGAGTGCATTTTGGAACGCGATGCAGTTGATGACAGTGGCAAGCATTCCCATGTGGTCGCCTGACACCTTATCGATACCCATCTGTTCGGCCTGCATCCCTCTGTAGATGTTTCCGCCTCCGAACACAATACCAATCTCGACTCCGAGGTCGTGGGCCTCTTTGACGTCTTCCGCAAACGAACGAAGCGCCACGGCGTCAATGCCGTAGTGTTGCTCGCCCATCAGCGATTCTCCGCTGAGTTTGAGCAGAATGCGCTTGTAGAGCACTGTCATTGCGCCCCCTGAGAGCCGTTGTTAGAACTTGTCGCCCAAATTGTAACGAAGGAAAGATACGACCTTGACGTCCGAGCCCGCAGCCTTTGAGATCTCGGCAACGACGTCGGTGACCTTCTTGCTGGAGTCCTTAACGAAGACCTGCTCAAGAAGCACGTTTTCTTCGTAGAACTTTCCAAGGCGTCCCTGAGCGATGCGCTCGGCGATGTCTTCCTTCTTCCCTTCCTGGAGAGCCTGCTGCTTGTAGATCTCGATCTCCTTTTGGAGTGTCGAGACGTCGACCTGTGAGCGTTCGACGACAAGGGGCTGCATGGCTGCGATCTGCATGGCAACATCGCGCATGAGCGGCTTCTGCTCGTCGGAGCCGGACGTACCGTCGAACTCGATCAGTACTCCAAGCCGCGATCCGGCGTGATTATAGTCAGTAACGAAGCCGTTGGTGGCCACGCGCGCATAGCGACGCAGACCGATCTTTTCACTGAATTTTGCCAGGATCTCATCCTTGAGATTTCCGAGTGTCTTCCCGTCATATGAAGCAGCCCAGAGCTCATCCTCGCTGGCGAAGTCCGAAGCAAGAACCGCATCGCAGATTGCATTGGCGAATGCAACGAACTCTTCATTGCGACCAACGAAGTCTGTCTCGCAGTTCACTTCGACTAGAGCGCCAACCTTTCCGTCAGCCGTGGTCTTTGAAAGCACAATACCTTCGTTGGCATCTCGATCGGCACGCTTCGCTACCGAGGCGGCGCCGCGCTTGCGGAGCCACTCGATGGCGGCCTGCATGTCTCCACCGGCTTCTTCGAGTGCCTTCTTGCAGTCGGCCATTCCGGCGCCGGTCTTTTCGCGCAATTCCTTGACTGTTTGAGCGGTGATCATGTACTCATTTCCTTCGAATTTTCTGTTATTGGGGTGATGAAGCTGCGTGGCCCGCGATCAATCGGCCGAATCCGACTTGCCTGGGCCCTTACGCGTGCGAAGCTGACGGCGCACTTTTGATTCATCCATATCGACATCCTTACCGGCAGCTTCTCCGGCAGCGGCAAGATCAGCCGTCTTTGCACGGGCGACTTCGCGTCCGTCCACGATGGCATCAGCAAGCACCTTCAAAATGATCTCAATCGACTTGATTGAATCGTCATTTGCTGGAATCGGATAGTCCACCTGTGTTGGATCAGAGTTCGTATCAACAACACCCACGACAGGGATACCGAGAGTCTTTGCTTCCTTAATGGCCAGGTGTTCCTTCTTGATGTCGACTACTACAAGAAGTCCTGGAATGCGCGTCATATCCTCAATGCCACCGAACACCTTGCGCAGACGATCACGCTCGCGGCTCAGCATGAGTCGCTCCTTTTTCGTGATCTTCTCAAATGTTCCATCAGTCTCCATCTTGTCGATGGTCGACAAACGCTTGATGGACTTGCGGATGGTGGCAAAGTTCGTGAGCATACCACCGAGCCAACGCTCCGAAACATAGTTAGAGTTTCCGCGCTTGGCCTCTTGCTCAACTGAACCCTTCGCCTGATTCTTTGTACCGACAAACAGAACGCCACGACCCTGAGATGCGATCTCTTGTGCTGCGTCGCGCGCAATGTCGATAAGGAGCTGCGTCTTGCGCAGGTCAATGATGTGGATCCCGTTGCGCTCCATAAAGATGAAGTTGCGCATCGCCGGGTTCCAGCGACGTGTAAGGTGCCCGAAGTGTGCTCCGGACTCAAGCAGAGCTTCAATGCTTACTGCTGGCATGATATACCTCTTCTATTGTGGTGGATGGTACCTCTGCGTGGTTCGGACCGCCGGACCTGAGATCTCTCTCGGGCTCCACCGACGGAATTCCCACGCAAGCGTGTTGGTTGCAATTCTTGGCCCACCATAGGGCCGTCTGATTAACGCTTGGAGAACTGGAAGCGCTTACGAGCCTTCTTTTGACCGTACTTCTTGCGCTCGACCATACGTGGGTCGCGCGTCAGTACGCCGGCCGGGCGCAACGCAGAACGGAGTTCGTCACTGTACTCTACAAGCGCACGAGCCACTCCGAGCCGAACGGCTCCTGCCTGTCCGCTCTTGCCACCGCCCCGAACGTTGACGAACACGTCGAACTGCCCGTTGGTCTTGGTCAGCTCAAGCGGCAACGTCGCATCGCGACGATAGTTCTCAACCGTAAAGTACTCTTCGATAGGCAGACGGTTGACCATTACGTGACCGGTTCCGCTCGTGAGACGAACCTGCGCCACTGATGTCTTGCGACGGCCTGTTCCTGTATACGTTTTCATTGTTTACTCCGATTTCACTTCGTTCCGAGGTGGAGGTATGGCAGCTCGTATGCCTTAGGCTGCTGCGCTGCATGTGGGTGCTCGCTTCCGCTGTACACCTTGAGCTTCTTTACAAGGGTGCGTCCAAGCGAATTCTTTGGAAGCATGCCCTTGACGGCCAGCTCAACGATCTCCTCCGGCTTGCTTTGCATGATGTTCGTGAAGGAACGCATGCGGCCGCCACCCGGATAACCCGTGTTGTGGAAGTACTCCTTCTGCTGCGCACGCTTGCCTTCGAGAACGACCTTGTCTGCGTTAATCACGATCACAAAGTCACCGCAATCGACATGTGGCGTAAAAAGGGGCTTGTGCTTGCCGCGAAGCAGGGTGGCAATCTGTGTTGCCAGACGGCCAACCGTGCAGTCAGTCGCGTCTACGACCAGCCAGTCGCGCTGCACATCTTCATTGCGCACTGAGCGGGTGATGTTACCGTGTTGATTCATACGTTTCTTCCTCCCCACATGGGGCATCATTGGCTTGTTGGATTTGACAGAGCTTGCAAACATAAGGGAGTGGGGCATCATTGCCAAACGACGGATGCGAAAGTCACGGCACTTTCTGTCTCAACGTCATCCCACACCTGATACCGAAGCTGCCTGCCCCCTGTCGGAGGCTTGCAGGTCAGAGCAAGCACCGTCGGAGCGTGACCACAGACCCTGTAAGGATTGTCGAGCGATTCAATCGACCGCCGATATGCTCCAAGATCACCGGCCACGAGATGCTCGATCAGATGCGCGTCGGCTTTGCTGGCCTCTGAGAGGAGGTCTTTTGAGGATAATGGGTCGCCGAATTTGGGCCCGACATGCGCTAAGTCTCCAGATATCAACCAGATAGGGTTACGTCCACTTGACGCAACGGCCGACCGGATTCGATCTGACCAGGTCTCTAAAGCCCCTTCTGAGAAAATGTCCGATGTAACTAGGACAGGCAAGATTGCCAGGTCTCGATCAGGCCATAGATAGCGAAGCGCTACCGCATGCAACTCCAATGAATGCTCAGGCTTATGCGCCAGGTCGGCCTGCTCGTTTCCAAGGTCGTGAGGAAGAACCGGCAGTATCCCGAGGGGAGTCTCAAAAGGCTTGCTACCCACAATTACGGGGTGGTCGGACCAATAATGGGATGTGCCGATCATGACGACGAGATCGGCATCGCTTGAGGCAATAGCATTAAAAGCCTCGCCATACACCCGCGGCGCTACACGGAAGTCGATGTGTGGGATTAGCGCCATGACAGCAGGCGCGTCTTCGTTGCCGGCTTGGTAAGGGGCGTTCCCTACCCGCTGAACAATCCCAAGTTCATCACGGCAGAATTCTTCGAAGGCCTTCGGTTCGGATGGATAGGTTGCATCGGCGCAGGCCATCGGTCGCGTCGGACGTGCTGCCCATTCAATTCGGGCTGACTCGGCGAGCCGATCTGCCGATTCACCCTCCAAAAAGCCCATCTCCTCGATCTGCCGCACAAAGAGTTCTACTCGGCGAATCTCCGGTCCGTCGGGATCCACACCTGCTGCCTCTGCTAGCTCCTCGGTTGTGGTGACCCCATCGCATGCAGACAGGACCTCGATCATATCGGCATGGAGCATGATGGGGCCATCGGCAAAGCCGAACACATCGTGCATCACAAGAAAGTGCTCGTCGCCCTCGGCGTGCGCCGATAGTTGAACATCGTCACGCAGTCTCGGAAGGATCACGAGCCACCGATGGTTCGTTGCAAACGTCGAACCACCCACACACCTGCGCCACCGCTGATGGCAAACAGTGCACCCGCCAATAGAAAGAGCAGCTCACCGGTAATGTAGGCAGCCAGAATCGTAAGCACGAGACAGACGCAAGAGCTGAGAAGGATGATAACGAGTGCTGAAGAGAGGGATGCTTTGCTTTTCATCGGGTAGTCCTGACGTTCGTATTTTTTCGATAAGAGGCAACGTAGTCAATGTAATTCTGCGCGCTCTGCTCCAGCTTGGCACATTCTTCATCACTGAGCTCGCGAATGATCTTCGCTGGCACACCGGCAACAAGCATTCGAGGTGGCACGATGAAGCCTTCCCTGACGACCGCTCCGGCCGCCACCATTGAGTGATGACCGATCACGGCACCGTCCAAGACGGTAGCATTCATGCCGATGAGCGCATAGTCGTTTACTGTGCATCCATGCAGCATCACACAGTGCCCTACCGTGACGCCGTCACCAATGCTCAGAGGGTGCTTGTTACAGGTCACGTGAAGCATCGAAAGATCCTGAACATTCGTTCGCTTCCCGATTCGAATCTGATGGACATCGCCACGGATCACTGTATTGAACCACACTGACGAGTCTTCACCGATATGCACATCGCCAAGTACGATGGCCCCGTCGGCGATGAAGACCGACTCGTGAACGGTCGGCATAATGTCTGCATATGGCTTGATCACGGCTTCTCCCTGGGACTCACAGTGCACCTCGTCGTGCAAAATGCGCGGTGCGGCCCTCGAGTTTCCATTGCTCGAGATTCTTCATCATCAGGTCGCGGGCAGCCCCTTCCTCATTCGGGATCAAGCCGTCGAGAATCGCCTCTTCGATCATCCACTTGATGTAGCCCACTTCGCGCGACGGCCCGAGTCCAGTCACGGCCATGATCTCCTCACCACGAACCGGACTCTGAAATGACCGCAGACGATCTCGCTCAAGAACGTCGTTGAGTTTTTCCTCCACCACATCATAGTTCCGCAAGTACTTCTGTGCACGTGCCGGGTTGCGCGTGGTAATGTCGGCTCGGCACAACATGAACAGGTCTGAGATGCCATCTCCGGCCTGTACTGCCAGACGGCGAATCGCCGAGTCGGTAACCCCTTCGTCGACGAGTTTCATTGGCCGCTGATGCAGGCGTACGAGGGTTTCCACGTAATCAAGGTGCTGCATCGGAAGACGCAGCCGTCGGAAGATCTTCTGTTGCCATCGAGCGCCAATCTCTTCATGACCATGAAACGTCCAGCCCGTCCCTTCGATGAACTTCTTTGTACGGGGCTTGGCGATATCGTGCATGAGAGTGGCAAAACGTAGCCAGACGTTGGACGACATAGCGGCGACGTTATCAACCACCTGCAGCGTATGCAGGAAGACATCCTTGTGACCATACTCGCGCGAGCCCGCAACGACCAGATCGGTGCCAGCAAGATTGGCTACTTCAGGAAATACATGCTTCAACAGGCCCACGGACTGCAGGATCTTCAGACCAATGCTCGGTCGAGGCGAGGCAAGGATCTTGAGGAATTCGTCTGTGATGCGTTCCTGCGAGATGATCGCTATTCGGTCGGCCATCGACGTCATGGAGGCGACCAGTGCGGGGTGGAGATCGAAATCTAACTGTGAGGCAAAGCGAGCTGCACGCATCATCCTCAAAGGATCATCACTCATCGTCACGGTCGGGTCAAGGGGCGTACGAAGCACCTTCCGGCCGATATCCCCGATCCCGTCAAAGAGGTCAACAACCTCGCCGAGTCTTTCCGGGTGCAGATCAGCAGCGAGAGCATTGACGGTGAAGTCTCGACGCCGCAGATCATCTTCAAACGTGCCCTCAACAACGACTGGCTTTCTTGAGTCCGCACGGTACTCTTCTCGACGCGTTCCAACGAACTCGATATGATGATCGCCAACCGGCACAAGTGCCGTGCGAAAGCGTTCGTACTCCACAGTCTTGGAACGAAAAAGCTCGGCTACATCACGGGCGAATGCCATCGCGTCGCCCTCGACGCAGATGTCGATGTCGGTACGTGCACGCCCCATGAAGGAATCGCGGACGTAGCCTCCAACGACGAACGCCCGAACTCCTCGCTCATGCGCAAGCGCAGCGATGCGCAACAGCACGGGATCCGTGATGTCAATCGTCGTGGTCATAGCCGAGTGGAGAAAGGTGAGGTGATTTCCGTAGCCGGCGCCATCAACCTTGATAGGTTGCGACCTCGCGAATGGCTCGCACGCCCGAACTGCCCTTATCGCGCCGCTCCATAGCAATCAGCGCCGAGGCATAGACCTCGCGCCACGTCAGTCCGAACTTCACCATCAGTTCTTCAGGATCGCCCGACCCACCAAATGAGTCTTTGACGCCCACAAACTCGATCGGCACCGGCGCATTCTTTGCTGTGCACTCGGCAACCGCTCCGCCGAGGCCCGCGTGGACCTGGTGTTCTTCGGCCGTGACGATGCAGCCGCATTCACGGGCTGCCTGCGTCACCGTAGTAAAGTCAAATGGCTTTACCGTGTGGACGTTCACCACACGCGCCGAGATGCCCTTCTTTGCCAGCTCCTTAGCGGCGAGAATGCTCTCCCAGACCAGCGCTCCGTTGGCGATGATGGCAACATCCGTTCCATCCATCAGGACATTTGCCTTGCCGAGCTCAAACGGGGTGCTTTCGGTTGTAAACATCGGTACCGGTGAGCGACCGAAACGGATGTAGGCAGGACCAACCATTTCGCCCATGGCAACCGTGGCCTTGCGAGCCTCGTGGTAGTCTGCCGGCACGATCATCGTCATGTGCGGCAGCGTACGCAGGAAGGCAACTTCCTCCAGCACCTGGTGCGTGGCCCCGTCCGGACCGACGCTGATGCCCGCATGTCCGCCACCGATCTTTACGTTCGCCTCATTGTAACACACCGAAATGCGCAGCTGATCGGCATTGCGAAGCGCACAGAATGCCCCGTAGGAAGCGAAGAACGGGATCTTCCCACTCAGCGCAAGTCCTGTCGCTATGGTCGTTGCGTTCTGCTCGGCGATCCCGATCGAGAAGAACCGATCCGGAAACTTCTCCTTGAACAGCGAGGTCATTACCGAGCCGGTAATGTCGCCCCCTAATACAACAACATTGCTGTGGCGCTCGCCAAGATCAACGAGTCCGTCGCCAAAGCCAAATCGTGTGGGTTTTGATCCGAGAAGGTCCATCAGGTTACAGGTTACAGGTTACAGGTTTCACGTTCGTCATTCCCGCGAAAGCGGGAATCCAACTTCTTGGACCCCGGCCTATGCCGGGGTGACGGGGTCTCTCACGGCATTTCCGCCAACTCTTCAAGAGCGGCAGCGGCTTGCTCCTTCGAAGGGGGCTTGCCGTGCCATTCGAACTTGTCGTTCATGAACGACACGCCATGGCCCATGTATGTTCTTGCGATGATGGCCGTTGGCTTGCCTGTCTTGTTGCGCTGATTCTCCAGGAACCGATCGAAACCGCGCATAAGGTCGGCAAAGTCGTGACCATCGACAACGATGGTATCGAAGCCGAATGACTCGCATTTGGCGTCGATTGGGTAGACGTTCATGACGTCGGGGACGCGACCATCGATCTGACAGTCGTTATTGTCGATGATCCAGCAGAAGTTGTCGAGACCAAAGTGCGAAGCAGCCATAGCAGCCTCCCACACGGAGCCTTCTTGAAGTTCACCGTCACCGGTCAAGGAGAATACCCGACGATCATTCTTGTCCAAGAGATGGTCGCTCATGGCCATGCCAACAGCAATGGAAATGCCTTGGCCGAGTGAGCCGGAGGACGTTTCGACACCCGGAAGGTGCATGTCACGTCCAGGATGTCCCTGCAGGCGCGTGTTATACTTCCGCAGCGTCTCCTGCTCCTGCTTTGGATAGCAGCCGGCGTTGGCAAGGGCGGCATACATCACAGGCGCCATATGCCCAGCTGACAGAACGAAGCGATCATGCGTCGTATCCTGCATATCGGCAGGATTATAGCGCATATACCCGCCGAAATACAGAACGGCAAACACGTCGGCAGAGCCCAGCGGTCCACCACTATGCCCCGAACCAGCCCGCACAAGCATGCGGATGATGTCGCGGCGAATCTCATTGGCTATTGGGGCAAAGCCCTCGGGATCCCGACGCTCATTTGTGAACGTTGCGGTATTAAAATCCAGAGAAGCCTTTATTTCACGCATCATTGCTCTGAACTCATGTGGAAAAAGGTCGTGCTAGACCGTGAAAATACGAAATCCCGATGCACGGGGAGCATGTGAGGAAACTGTTTGGCATCCCTGTTGCTTAGGTTTCGATACATAGCTTTGGAAGTTGGCAATCACTTTGGAGGATTTATGCAGCCGTCTGAACTAATCTTCGCCGGTCGAATCCGTCAGCTCGGATACGCGCTTGTCGTGGCGCTGTCCATATTCGCCGCGCGCCAGGCCGATGCCCAAGGGCGCAAAGCCCCCACCTTCGACCAGATAATGAATTCCGGCAATGCGGGCACGGAGTTCTTCATCGCAATCCCCCCCAACGAGATTCTGCCGTTTCCGGTTGAGAGTCTCGAAATCTATGTTGCCTCCGTGTTCGACGCCAATGTTGAGTTGTACGACTATGCGGGCGCCAAGTCGACTCGTTTTGCAGTTAAGGCCAATCAGGTCAAGACATTAAGCGATCGCAGAGAACTCAACTGGTCTATGGAGGTCCGCGATGCAGAGGCTCCTCAGTTAAAGGGGCTTCGAATCAAATCAGACAAGCCGGTCAGCGTGACCGTTATCAACTCAAAGGTGACGACGACCGACGCCTACCTTGCCATCCCGACACGCTCATGGGGAACGGAGCACATCGCCGTGGCGTACTGGGATTTTCGGGAAGTGAAGCCATGGGCAGGGGGCTTTATAATCATTGCCAAGGAGCCGACCGAGGTTGAGATTCTTTTACGCGGCAGCGGGAACAATGATGCGACAACGTCGGGCGGACGTAAGATCGGTGATCGCATTAACGTCTTTCTCGACGAGGGCGAGGTCTACATGGTTCACGGCGACGGGCAGACACGTGCAGCGTTCGACCTCACGGGGTCGCTCATTACGTCCGACAAGCCCGTGGGCGTCATCGGGTTCCATATGCGCACGACCATGCCGAACCAACTCATAAACGGTAACGGACGGAATCACTTGTGTGAGATGTTGCCGCCAACCACGAGTTGGGGTAGGAAGTACTCCACGATCGAGTTTAAGCGCGCACGCAACCTGGCCGGAAGGGGCGACGTCTTCAGGGTCGTGGCCAAGGATAACAACACGCGCTGGACGCTGAGGTACTACGACAAAGCCACCGGCA
>VERF01000066.1 GCA_018882895.1 Candidatus Kapaibacterium sp. | reverse complement strand
CGATGGTACTGCATCTGAACTGGTGTGGAAGAGTAGGTAATCGCCAAGTCTTTTTTGCTCGCAAAGCCCCCTGACCACTCGGTCTCGGGGCTTTGCTGCTTTTTGTACACTCGTCACTCTTTCCCCGGGCCAAGGCCCGGGGCTATTAAATCAATGGAATGCCACTCTTTCCCCGGGCCAAGGCCCGGGGCTATTAAATCAATGGAATGTCACTAGTTCCCCGGGCCAAGGCCCGGGGCTATTGAATCAATGGAATGTCACTAGTAACTAGTACCTAGTAACTCGTACCTGACTTCCATCATAGTTTTTTCACTGCTTCGCCCCCTAACATGGTGCCTGGAGGTATGTGATGAGTTACTGTGTTCCGCTCAACAGTGTGACGATGAAAGATCTGGCCAGTGTCGGTGGCAAGAACGCCTCGCTGGGCGAAATGATGAATGCCCTTACCACGGCCGGCGTGCGAGTGCCGGATGGCTTTGCCGTGACGGTGCAGGCATATCGAGAGTTCATCGGTTCGAATCGGCTTGAAGAGGCACTGAGGAACGTGCTGGGGCGACTCAATCCAACAACGCTTGAGAATCTCAGCGAAGTGTCGGCCGAATGTCAGAACCTTGTCCAGAAGGCCATCATTCCGACCTCTGTGGCCGAGCAGATCCTTCGAGCATATCACGCCATGAGGGTCGACACCGATGATGCCCTCGTGGCCGTACGCAGCAGCGCCACGGCAGAGGATCTGCCCACGGCGAGCTTTGCCGGACAGCATGATTCGTTTCTTGATGTGAAGGGGGCTTCCTCGGTTATCGATGCCGTTAAGATGTGCTACCGCTCGGTGTTCAATGCCAGAGCGATCAAGTATCGCATCGACAATGATGTCGATCACTTGGAGCTTGGCCTTTCGGCCGGCATCCAGCAGATGGTTCGAACAGACTCAGGCAGCGCAGGCGTGGCCTTTACGATCGAGCCGGAATCGGGCTCGAAGAACGTGATCTATCTTACTTCGACGTGGGGGCCGGGCGAGCAGATCGTCCAAGGTACGGTCACCCCCGACGAAGTGCTGATGTTTAAGCCCGCCCTGCTGGCCGGTCACCGCAGCATCCTTCGCCGCAAGCTAGGCGCCCAGCCGCGCCTCCGGGCCGGAATGTCCGTGTCCGACCAGCAGGCCGAATGCCTCGGGCGATGGTGTCTTGCCATTGAGCGGCATTATGGTGCAGCGATGGACGTTGAGTGGGCCCGCGATGGGGTAAGCGATAGGCTCTACATTGTGCAAGCCCGACCCGAAACGGTCCGCAGCAGAGAAGTGGATATCGTCGAGCATGAGATCCACCTCGACGGCCACGAGCCCCCTATCGTAAAAGGAATCGCCGTCGGCCGCGGTATCGCTTCAGGAACCGTTCGCATTGTCAGGGGGCTTGCAGATGCCCCTCGCGTGCAGAAAGGCGATGTTCTGGTTGCCGACACGACGAATCCCGACTGGAATGCGATGCTGAGAAATGCCTCCTGCATCGTGACCTCGCGCGGTGGCCGCACAAGTCATGCCTCCATTGTTGCCCGCGAGCTCGGCATCCATGCCGTGGTTGGTACCGGCAATGCCACAACGCGCCTGCAGGACGGACAAACTGTTACCGTTGCCTGTGAAGGGGGCGAGACAGGAGAAGTGTTCAATGGAACATTGAAGTGGACGCAGAACGATGTGCACGTGAAGGATGTTCCGCAGACCCGCACCAAGCCGATGCTGATCCTGGCCGATCCTGAGCAGGCCTTCCACATGGCTCGGTATCCCGCCGCCGGCGTCGGGCTGATGCGCATGGAGTTCGCGATCGTCAACACCATCGGTATCCATCCGATGGCCCTTGTCGATCCCCAAGCCGTATCCGATCCGCGAGACCGGCAAGTGATCGAGGATGCAACCAAGGGGTATGATGATAAACGACAGTACTTTGTTGACAAGCTCAATGAGGCCGTTGCAACCGTCGCTGCGGCCTTCTATCCGCGTCCGGTGATCGTGCGGATGAGCGACTTCAAGACGAATGAGTATGCCAAGCTCGCCGGTGGACGTGACTTCGAGCCGACCGAAGAGAACCCGATGCTGGGCTTTCGCGGTGCCTCACGTTATTATCACCCGAAGTATCGCGATGGATTCAAACTGGAATGCCAGGCAATTCGCATTGCTCGCGATGAGATGGGGCTTACCAACATCATTGTGATGATCCCGTTCTGCCGAACGATTCAGGAAGCCCAGAAAGTCCTTTCAACAATGGCCGACGCCGGAATTGCCCGAGGCAGCAACGGTCTGCAGGTCTACGTCATGGCCGAAATCCCCGCCAACGTGGTGCTGGCCGAGAAGTTTGCCGCCCTGTTCGATGGCTTCTCGATAGGATCAAATGATCTGACGCAATTGGTACTCGGGGTGGACCGCGATTCGGATCTGCTCGGCCCACTGTTCAGCGAGAGTGATCCCGCCGTACTGGCAATGCTCTCGGAAATGATCGGCCGCGCAAAACGCGCCGGCCGAAGCGTCGGCCTCTGTGGTCAAGCCCCCAGTGACGACCCAACGTTTGCCGCCTTCTTAGTCGAACATCATATCGACTCGATCTCGTTCACACCAGACGCCCTGATGCAAGGGATACGGAACATCGCCAAAGCAGAAGCCGGTAATCCGTAATCCGTAATCCGTAATCCGTAATCCGTAATCCGTAATCCGTAATCCGTAATCCGTAATCCGTAATCCGTAATCCGTAATCTGTTCGTGGTCGCTATAGGATTTGAACCTATGACCTTTCGCGTGTGAAGCGAACGCTCTGAACCAGCTGAGCTAAGCGACCGGAGGGCTGCAAGTCTACGGCTCTGTGGGCATTTCTCCAAAGTCTGTCGTTGATCGGAAGCGTAGTTTCGCAGTCCGGTGAAGGCGATAGAAATGATATGCTCGATGGTCATCTTAGGCTCGGCCTGGACGTTGGTGCGTGCTCGTCAGCCCGATACGATCCGTGTGGTGGGCCCCGACAGTGCAATCGTCGTGACCGCCTCGGCGTGGCTAGCGGATGTAACGGGGGCCGGCCCGGCACGCATGGTGATGCCGCGCGATGTGATCATGCGCATGGCCCCCTCCAGCATGTCGAATGTGTTGACGTTGTTTCCCGGCGTCTTCGTTAAGGACTATGGCGGTGTGGGCGGACTGCAACTGGTCTCCATGAGAGGGGGCTCGTCGGCCCAGGCACTCGTGATGCTCGATGGCGTGCGCATGTCGTCGGCCCAGAACGGCAGCGTTGACCTTTCATCGTTACCGGTCCGCTGCATCGACCGCGTGGAGGTTCTGCGAGGTGGTGCCTCGGCACTGTATGGCGCCAATGCTGTCACCGGAGTGGTGGATGTGCGGCTGCGACTGCAGGATACCACCAACGCAACGATCACGATCGCGCAGGGGGCTTTCAATGAATGGCGCACGGCACTTGGTGCAACGCTCCGCGTTGCCGATGATGTTCGCCTGGGCGTTGATGCCGATCTGCTCGGCACCAGGGGGTCGTTCCCATTCACGACAACACAGTTCGGTAGCACGTTCGAAGTGAATCGGCAGAATGGCGATGCCAGGCATGCTCGCGTTCTTGCGCGTCTCGAACTTGGTGAGCGGCATTCGGCCACGTTGCTGCTGCGCACAGCTGATCGCGGCGTACCCGGTGCCGTTGTGCAGGGGGCGATCACGCAGGCACGGGCGAGGCTGAATGATGAGGATGCAACGCTGCTTCTGCGATCGGTACTGATCGATTCGCCAGTCGACAAGCTGTCGATCATGATGTCGGCCCGGTACCTCGATCAGCACTTTGCCGATCCCGATGCAACGATCGTCGGCACGCAGGGGATCGATGTGCGATACCTGCAGCGCGATGCGACGCTGAGCGCACTTTGGCAGCATCAGGGTCAGAGTGTGATCACATCGCTGCGCTTCGATGCCTCACATGCCGATCTGCAGGGAGCATCGGTCCTGTCTCGCGATGGGGAGCTGGTGCAACGCCGCTCGGCAAGCCTGGCGGCCGATGCCGTCATACCCAACCTCTTCGACGCCGAAGTTGAACTACGTCTGGCCATGCGCGGTGATGTGTACTCCGACGTGGGCACTGCCCTGTCGCCCCTTGTCGCTGCTCGACGTCAGATCGCCCCCGGACTTGCCCTGCGTGCCGGCTGGAGCATGAGCTTCCGACCACCAACGTTCAATGAGCTGTATTACCTCAACTACGGCACCCGATCGCTCCGTTCGGAGCGTGCATCTACTTGGGATGCGGGCCTTGTGCTCGAGCCGTGGCCATGGTGTAGCATCGACATTGCGGGATATGTGGCCTCGGTCAGTGACCTGATCTTGTCGGTGCCGGTAAGCCCCGTCATCACCAGTGCACAGAACGTAGGTTCCGCCACAAGTCAGGGGGCTGAACTGGTTGCCCGAGTGCGTGGATTCGATGGACGTCTGCTGATGCAATGGTCACATGCTGTGCAGTTTATGCGCGATGCCACCGCACGCGAAGGTCTCGACGGACTGCTGGTTCCGTATGCCGTGCCGGAGCTGGCATCGCTTCTTTTGCAGTGGGACGCTGGCGTCTGGTTTGCCGGTGCACAGTGGTCCTACACGGGCTATCGCTACGCACTGCCGGCAGAGCCATACGAGGCAATACTTCGCCCCTTTGCGCTGACCTCGCTGCAAGGCGGATTACGCGTGCGCGGCAGTGCAGTCCGTGGCAACGTCATGCTGCAGTGCGACAACCTCTTTGATGCATCATACCAGGTCGTGCGCGGATACCCCATGCCGGGCCGTGCGTTGCGCGTTATCGTTACCTTGGAGGCACGATGAAGACGCGCAAACCACCGCTTGACCTAGATGAGCAGACGCTGCGGCTGCATGAAGAGGCGTGTGCTCGCGATGAGGACATCTACGTTGACCCCGCCACGGGCTACCGCGTACTGACCGAGGTGGCTCACCGCAGACGCGGTGACTGCTGCGGCAGCCGCTGCCGGCACTGTCCGTTCGACTGGAGCGCAGTGCCCGATGCACTGCTCTCGTGGCTTGTCGTGCTTGTCACAGTTGCGGCGTCATCGACACTTTCGGCGCAGTGGCAGCGCATGCCACTTGACACGGTAAAGACCTATGCGTTCGGCGGCGGACAGCGCAACGGTCAGGGCGCGTCGTTCTTTCCGGCCAACGTTCTTGGTGGACCCTCGGCGCTGGCCCGCGACACCGTGCCGGCAACCGATCCGCGTGAGATCTGCTCGATCGGTCTGGGCGGATCGATCACACTTGGACTGCGACGTGCCGTCATCGCCGACGGTCCGGGAGCTGATTTCACGGTCTTCGAAAACGCCTTTCGCTTTGGCAGGGGGCGAACCTATGTCGAGCCGGCCCGCGTGGAGGTTAGCCGCGACGGAATCGAATGGAAGGCCTTCCCATTCGATAGCACGTCATGCGTCGGACTTGCCGGCCTGACGCCGACGTCGGGCTACGATCCCTACGACCCGGATGTCGCAGGGGGAGATCACTTCGATCTTGCCGACGTGGGAATCGACTCCGTGCGATGGGTTCGACTGACCGACGTAACGGGCATGCTCCTGGCCAATCCGGCAAGCCCCTTCTTCGATCCAACGCTTACCGGATTCGATCTCGATGCAGTGCTGACACGTCATGCCGTAGCGGTTGCATGGGACCTTGCGGCGCGTCCCGTGCTGACGTCGGCAACCGTAGAGCTTGCCATGCCGCGAAGCTCAACGGTGCAGGTGATGGACGTTACGGGGCGCGTTGTTGAGTCGACCCAGCAACAGCCGGGCATCATGCAGCTTGATATGTCATGGCTGCCAAGGGGCTGGTACTATGTGATCGTCGACGACGGAAGCGAGCGCATTCTCCTGAGGTATCTGCGCTCATGATTCATCTGCCTGCGCGTCGACTGATGCTTGCCGTAATGCTCGTCGGAATGCTCGTTTTCGGATATGGATGCCTGCCGGTGCCAACCGAGGTGCGCTCGCCGGAGGCTGACATCAGTGCGCCTGGTGTGTTCGTGCTGTGTGAGGGGCTCTGGCGTCAGGATAACTCAACGCTTGCCTTTGTCGGAGACGATGGGGCGGTGGTGACCGACGTGGTCGGCACCTTCAACCCCGGGCTTCGACTGGGAGATACCGGCACGGACCTGCATGTGCGGGGCGACAGTATGTGGGTGGTGGTAAGCACATCACGGTCCATAGAGCTCTTCCATCGGCGCACCGGACGTTGGCTTGCTCGCCTTCGCTTTGATGACCTGCGCGAGCCCTATAAGATGGCCTTTGTAAATGATTCGGTTGCCGTGTGTACGTTCCTCAACGACAACTCCATTGCAGAGTTCAACGCGCGAACCATGAGCTGGCGTGTTGCCCGCATCGATGTTGGTCCGGCACCGGAAGGCATTGCCGTGATGAACGGTCTGATCTACGTGGCCAACAGCGGACTGGGCGATCTGCGGTCTGGTGAGCCCCTTGCCGGAACGGTTCTCGTGCTCTCGGCTGTGGATCTTCTGCCGGTCGACACGATCGTTGGGCTCATCAATGCGATGTCGGTTGTGCCCGACCCTTCGACGTCGACCCTGTGGATGACCTACCGCCATCTTTCGTCGACCCCTGACTCACTCGGAGGCGTCGTCCGGTACGACCCAAGAACCAAGGCCATCACGGAGCACCATCGCCTGCGTTCTCCCAAGGGGCTTGTCGTGGATGATCGTACGGGCAGTGCATGGCTTCTGCATGCCACCGGTGTGGACCGTCTTGCAGGGGGCGAGCGCACATTGATAATGCCGCGTGCGTCGAGTCAGAATTGGTATGCACTCGGATTTGATGCCCGAACGGGCCTACTCATCATTGCCGATGCACGCTCCTACGTGACGCCGGGTCAGGTGATCATTGCCGACACCATGGGCGCGGTCTTGCGGTCACATACTGTGGGAATCAACCCGGGCAGAATCGTGGTGGGGAACTGACAAGCCCCTTAGCCGACGCGATAGCCTTCCTTGATGAGCAGGTCCTTGACGCGCTGCTGGTGATCACCCTGCATCTCAATGGTCTGATCAACGATCTGTCCACCGGCACCAAGCGACTTCTTCAACAACGTCAGGAGGCGCTCAAGCTCCTTTGGGTGCGAAGAAAAGCCCCATGCAATGGTGATGGGTTTGCCGCGACGCTTTTCGATGCGCACGCGCAGGCGCAGTACCTGACCATCGTGGCCGACGCGCTTCGGCGGCTCATTTGTGGGTTTCTCGCTCTTTTCGGGCATGCCGAGCAGCGAGCCGAGATCTTGTAGTCCGGGCATGGGCGCAAATATGCACGACGGGAAGTTCTTGGTGAAGCAGCCGAAGCTTGCGAGGTTTGCCCAATGCGAACGTGGCTTATCATCCTTGCCCTAGTTGTTGTAACGGTTGTCTATGCCGTTGCCGTGACGCTGCACATGCTCCTGTGGCGCAATCCCGACGTCTACTTCGCCTATGCTCGCGCATGGTCGCGCCTGGTGCTTCGCTGGTCCGGCGTAAAGGTCATCGTTGAGGGTCATGAGCATCTTGTTCCCGCAGAGCGCTACGTGTACGCGTCGAATCACGCCAGCATGTTCGACATTCCCGTGATCCTGGCCTTTGTGCCCGACAATGTGCGCATCATGTACAAGAAGGAGCTCGAGCGCGTGCCATTCTTCGGATGGAGTCTGGCAGTCTCGCCCTTCATCGCCATCGACCGCAGCCGCACGCGGCAGGCTGCTGCCGTGCTCGATGAGGTCACCTCCACGCTTCGGCAGGGCAGTTCGGTGCTGGTGTTCCCGGAAGGCACCAGAAGCGCCGACGGGCGCGTGCAGGAATTCCGCCGCGGTGCGTTCTCCCTGGCCGTCAAGAGTGAACGTCAGATCGTACCGGTTGCCCTCATCGGTACAGCCTCGATCCTGCCAAAGGGAACACGCCGCCTGCGCGGAGGAACCGTACACGTGAGGATATTCCCTCCGATCGACGTTCCTGCATCGGCAACGCGTGAAGAGGAAAAGGGGCTGATGGTTCGGGTGCATGACATCATCGCGCATGCCGTAGATTCGCATCCATGACGATCGAAGAGATACACGCCATCGCATCACTGGCCCGCCTGAAATTCACAGACGAACAGGCCGCTGCCTTTGCCAAGGAGTTCACCGACATCGTGTCGTTTGTGAATGTGCTCACGTCAGTGGACCTCTCGGATGTCGAACCCATGAGCTCGGTCAATGCCCAGATGAATGTTCTGCGCGATGATGTGATGGGTGATTCGATCCCCACGTCGGATGCGCTTGCCAACGCCCCGAAGAAGAACGAGGCCTTCTTCAAGGTCCCGAAGGTTCTCGGGTGATCGTCGGTATCATCCCGGCGCGATATGCCGCCACCAGACTGCCGGGCAAGCCCCTTGTCGACCTTGAAGGGCAGACAATGATCGAGCGCGTCTGGCGCGCTGCCAGTGCGTGTGCTGCTCTCGACGCGGTCATCATTGCGACCGATGACGAACGCATCGTGGCCGAGGCACGCCGCATCGGCGCGCAGGCTGTGATCACGGATCCGGCTCTTCCGAGTGGGACAGACCGCTGCCATGCCGTTGCCATGACGCTTCCGATCGAACCGAAGATCGTCATCAACATTCAGGGCGATGAACCGCTGCTGCAGCCGGACGTGCTTGCTGATCTGGTCGAAGCGCTCGACAAAGGCACGGCCGATGTGGCCACGCCCGTGTCGCGCATCACGGACTGGATGGACCTGCCTGACCCGAACATTGTGAAGGTAGCACTGACCGCCGAGGGTCGTGCGGTGTACTTCTCACGCTCTCCGATCCCGCATCAGCGCGGCGCATCAATCGAAACTTGGCTTGATCACGGCGCATACTGGAAACACATTGGCATCTATGCCTATCGCCTTGATGCCCTGAAGCGTCATGTGGGGCTGTTGCCAACGAGACTCGAACAGTCCGAGATGCTTGAGCAGCTGCGTCTGCTCTCGGATGGTGCCACGTTCGACTGCGTCGAAACGTCGGCTCACTACATCAGTGTGGACACGCCGGAAGATGCTGACCGAGTGCGGCAGTACCTGAAGGCGCTCTAAGTCCGGCGCAAGAGCTCTTTGGCGGCCGTAACGGCTGATTCAACGCTGATGGCCGACATGTCATCGCCGGGACCGCTCTCGAGCACGATCGACTTCTCCGTGTAGGGTCCCCACCGGTGCCTGCTCATGCTGGGCGTTGACGGATACAGCCCCAGCACCGGAACGGATAACGATGCGGCGATATGCAACACACCGGTGGAATTGGCCACCAGCATGTCGGCACCGGCGATGAGCTCGATCATCCCGGCCAGATCAAAACGTCCGCACAGATCAACGGCATCCGGACACTCTCGCAGCACGATGTCGCACAGTGCACGCTCGGTGGGGATTCCTGTGACCAGGATCTCGGCATTGAGCGTTTGGCGCAGCCTCTGCGCAAGCGCGCCGAACTGATCGGCGGGCCAGTCGCGTGCCGATCCTCCCGATCCCGGATGGATGATGATGCGAGGTCGCTCCGCGGTGCGCGATCGCTTCGTGCTTGCAGTAGGGGAGACGAGTTTCACTTCCGGCATGGGGCAGGCGAACGCATGCATGATCATGCGCACGTTATACTCGGCCTCATGATAGGCCGCCTCGGCACGATGCTCGCGGATGCGTCGATTGTACAGAAGCGAATACCAGCGATATGCCGAGCCGATGCGCAGTCGAACGCCGGAACGCAGGGCTGCCCATGCCTCCTGCAGACGCGGACGTGGAAAGAACACCGCATCGATCCGTTCCCGACGCAGGATCGATGCAAGGTCAACGTCAGCGTCAAGGTAGATCACGGAATCGATACAGTCGACGCCTCTGACGAGAGGCTCGGCGTAGCGAGCGGCGACCAGCGTCAGCCGCGCCTGCGGAAACAGCTCCCGCAGAGCGGGAAACATCGGCAGCGTCAGCACCATGTCCCCCAGACGATCCGTACGAACAACGGCAATATGTTGGGGCGATGAGTTCATGCGCTGGTGAAAAAAGAAAGGGGGCGAAGCATGATCCGTCTGCTTTCGCCCCCTGAGGACATTGTCAACGTCACAGATCAGTCCAGATCCAAATACCAGTCAATGCCGAGTGACGGAGCCATGATGCCGAAGCTCACGTTCTCGTTCGTGCTGCTAAACGGCAGATTCAGAAGTGCAACTTGGGCCCAGAGGCCCACGTTCTTGGTGGCCATGAATTGAGCTCCCATGCCGAGAACAAATCCGTCGTTCGCATACTTGTTGTTCAGGTTCGGCGTACTGAAGAACTTCGCATCCGGCGAGATGTAGAGCTGACCGATGGCGTAGGCGTTGAAGTCATCGCCAGAGGCAAAGAAGTACCTGCCGTAAGGAGAGATCGTTACATCGGTGCGGCTGCCCTGTCCATCTTTGAGGTCGTTGACGCGCGCACCAAGCTGCATACCGAGTTGAAAATTGCTGCTGATGGTGTAACCGATGTGTGCACCAGGAAGCCATCCGATGGATGCTCCTGTCACGACGCGTTCTTCGGGCATCTGTGCCAGGCTGCTGACAACGGCAACGGTTAGGGCCATCAGGGTCGAAACCACGATCTTCATGCTACGCTCCATTCTACATGGTTGTTGAAACATTGGCCCTGCAATATAGCTTGCAGAGTTCCACTGCGTAACTTCGTCGTTCTCAGGCCAGTCTACGAGCGTGATAACCGTCCATCCATATACGGCAGAGCATCGCAACGAATGGGATGCATTTGTCGAGTCGTCCAACAATGGAACGATGTTCCATCTTCAGCGCTTTCTGGATTATCACCCGGAGGGCAAGTGGAACTGGCAACACCTAATGTTCCGCGACGGAGACAAGCTCGTTGGCGTTTTGCCCGGAGGCATCAATGCCCAAGGTGCCTACTGGTCTCCCACGGGAGCCTCCTATGGTTCGATCTGCATGGCCGACTGCGGCTTTGAGCGCGCACTTGAGATCGTGGATGCGTTCATCAGTTACTGCAGGGGGCGAGGCATCCTCGATGCATACCTCATCCCTGCGCCGCTGATCTACACGAAGAACTACGACCAGCATCATGAATATGCGATGCTCTATCGCAAGGCAGACTTCGAGCTTCATTACATCTCGCATGCGATCGACCTGAAGCACGGACGAAACTACTTCCGACACTACTCCCCGTCGGCTCGGCGCAACATTAACCGTGCCCTGCGCAACCCGGAGCTGCGCATCACCGAGAGCAACGACTACGAGACCTTTCACAGGATCCTGGTTGAGAACAAGGCCAAGCATGATGCAAAGCCAACGCACTCACTCGAGGATCTTCATCGTCTGCGGGAGCTGGTGCCCGACAAGCTTCGGCTCACCATGGTGTACCACAACGATGAGCCGATCGCAGGATCCCTTGTCTTCATTCCCAACCGCAAGGTCGCCCTCTGCTTCTACAACATGCTGCGGTATGAGTATGAGCATCTGCATCCGATCTACCTCGTTCTGAACGAGACCTGCCATTGGGCAGTCGAGAATGGCTTCGAATGGGTCGACATCGGAGTGTCTCAGGATACGAAGTCTGATAATCCCATGACGCCGTCACTGAGTCTGATCAACTTCAAGGAACGGTTCGACGCCCGAGGGATCCTGCGAAGCACCTATCATCTGGATCTGCGATAGTGCCATCAGCACCGGTCACCGACGTGCTGCTTGT